>JBAQHK010000031.1:0-6603 GCA_049288275.1 bacterium
GGGCACTCCCTGGATGCCGCCGATGGGAATCCTGAGGATGCCGTCTACGTGGACAACTCCGGCAGAGTCGGCATCGCCACGACCATGCCCAACGGGCCCTTGCAGGTCGAGAGCGACATCAGCATCAACAACACCGGCGCCACCAACTTTGCCAATCGGATTGCCCCGGTCGTGATAGGCGACGGGGACGGGACCGGCGCGTGTCTGCTGATCGACGGCAACCAGATAGAGCAGGCCAACCCGCCGAGCGACCTGTACCTCAACTACAATTCCTCGGGCAACGTGCTGATCGCGCAAGGCGGCGGGGACGTGGGAATCGGTACTGCGAGCCCGACAGCCAAGCTCCAGGTCGCCGGCCAGGTCAAGATCGCAGCGGGCGCGACTGAGCCGGGTCTGTTGCTACCCTCTGGCTACGAGGGAATCGGCACAGCGACACCCAATGGCCCTCTCCACGTCGAGAGCGACATCAGCGTCGCCTCCGGCACCAATCTGGCCGACCGGGCGGCGCCGCTGGTGGTTGGTGACGGGGATGGCACTGGGGCGTGTCTCTTGATCGACGGCAACCAGATCGATCAAGCCGATGCCTCGAGCGTGCTCCATCTCAACTACACGTCCCCGGCTAAGGTCAGCGTTGCCGTGGGCGGCGGCAACGTGGGCATTGGGACTTCCAGCCCGGACACCAAGCTCGAGGTCGCCGGGCAGGTGAAGATCACGGGAGGCGCCCCCGGTGCGGGCAAGGTGCTTTCTTCGGATGCCGAGGGGCTGGCCTCGTGGCAAGCGATGGACATCGAGTACATGCTCAATCCGGCCGACAACGGGATGGCCCGGCTTCAAGAAGGCGACTTCGTTCAAGGATTCTATGAAGGGTACTATACGATCTTCGCTAACGACCCGGACGTGGCGTCGAGCCTCATGATCCCGGTTCATGTCCAGTCAAAAGTCGGGGGCGTTGCGCAGAAGGTGAAGAACCTCAAGATATACTACCGCGTGAAAACGGGTAGCAGGATGGATGCTACCTCGATCAAGATGATGGACAACGCCGGTTCGGAAATCTCGGTGATCAACGATACCGCCGATCGGACTTCAACTACCTGGTCGTCCTATACCGTCAGCGATCCATCGCCGGATCCGATAACGGGCGTGGTGACCGTCTGGCTGAGCCTCTACTTCGGCGAGGTCGGCGGCGCAGGCAGGATCGACCTCGGAAGCATCGTTCTGACTACCGGCCCGTAGTGAAGCGATAAAACGGGGGACACATTACCGACTTACTCGCGGAACCAGAGGCCTTCGGTGGTCTCGAGGTCTTCGCTGCGGACGGGGCCGACGCTGGCCCGAAGCTTCATGCCGATCTTGGGCTCATCCACGTGGAGCCGCCCCAGGGCGCGGAAGCCGTTCTCAAACTCCACGATGCCGAGGGTGATGTAGCGCTCCATGTAGGCCAGAGAGAGCATGTGGACCCGGGTGAAGGTGAGCAAGGTCGCCCGGCCCTCTATTGGCGCCTCGCCGAATTCGGTCTTGCCGCACACCGGGCAGCGGGCGTGCCTGGGATATGTCTTGGCGCCGCAGGCCTTGCAGATGTACCCCACGAAGTCGCTCATATCGCTTCTCACTTATCCTTGGAGAGCACGAAGCAAACCACGTTGTTACCGAAGCCGCCGAAGTTGCAGGAGAAGCCACGCCTGGCGCCCTTGACCTGGCGCTCGCCGGCATCGCCCCGAAGCTGCCAGACCAGCTCGCAGACCTGCGCTACGCCGGTTGCACCGACCGGATGCCCCTTGGCCTTAAGGCCTCCCGATGGGTTGATGGGAAGCTTGCCCTTGAGAGAGGTCTCGCCCCTCTCCAGGGCCAGATGTCCGGTGCCGCGCTTGAAGAAGCCCGCCTGTTCGCTCTCGGCGATCTCAAGAATGGTGAAGGCATCGTGCAGCTCGGCGACGTCCATGTCGGAGGGCTTTAGGCCCGCCATCTCGAAGGCCATCCTGGCCGCTCCCTGCACTGCCTTGAGCTCGGTCGGGTCCTTGCGTTCGTGGACCGCATGGGTGTCGGTCGCCTGGCCTATTCCCGCGATCTTGACGGCCTGGGCCAGCCTGCCCGCCTTGCGCGCCGCATCTTCGGAGCACAGGACGAGCGCCGCGCCGCCGTCGCTCACCGGGCAGCAATCGAACATGCGCAGGGGCTCGGCCACCGGCGGGTTATTGACCACGGCCTCGGGCCGCTCGAGGATGCCTTCCATGGTCACGGTCTGCCTGATGTGGGCGTAAGGGTTCTTGGTGGCGTTCTCGTGGTTCTTGATCGCGACCATGGCCAAGTGGCGATGGGCAATGCCGTACTTCTCCATGTAGAGCCGCGCGAACATGCCGGCCAAAGCCGGCAGGGTCACGCCGTAGATGTACTCGGCCTGGGGCTGGGAGAGCGTCGCGACGAAATCCGTGGACTCCCAACCGGTGACGTCACGCATCTTCTCGGCGCCCACCACGAGCGCCACGTCCACCAGGCCCGAGCCGACGGCCATAGCGCCAACCTTGACGGCCGAGCCGCCCGAGGCCGGACCGTTCTCCACCGCCTCGGCCGTGGCGGGGTAGAGGCTCAGCCGGTCAACGACGGCCGAGCCCAGGCCGGTCATGTGGTTGAGGATCCCCGCGCCCATGTTGGCCACATACACGCTCTGAATCGCCTTGGGGTCGAGTTTGGAGTCCGCGATCGCGGCAAGCGAGGCCTCCTCGATGATGTCCAGGAGCCCGCCCTCGGAGCGGCCGAAACGGGTCATCGCGCAGCCGATTATGTAGACGTCACGTAACATAGTTGTCTCGCTCGAGCCTGCTAGGGCTGGGGCTTCCCGGCGACCTGAGTTATCAGGGTTGCCTCATCGACCAGCTTGATCTGGGCGGCCTTGGCCGCGAACTCCTCGGGCACGGGGCGCTCGCCCACGATCAGCCTGCCCTTGGCGGCGTGGTAGAGCTCGGGCGTGAGGGCGTAAGACATCACCCCGCCCAGCTCGTGGTGAACCTGGGGCCGCTCCTCCAGGCCGTACTCGATCATCCAGCGCCTGAAGCCTATGGGGCTTTCGGCAACGATGTAGACCTCTTGCTGGCCGAGATGCTCGATGTGGTATTCCATCTTGGAAGCGAAGAGGTGCGCTCCCACCCTGAGGCCGCGTCTCATGGCGATGGTGTGGTAGCTCACACCGACGCGCTTGCTCAAGGATCGACCGTTCACCAGGCCCGCCAGCACGCCGTCGATGAGGCCCACGAGGCAGTACTCGTCCCTAACGCGGTAGCGCAGCCACCCCAAGAGCTCCGCGTAGGTCCTGGCCGCGACGATGTCGTAGAAGTCGCGCGCCACGGCGACCAGCGGATGCACGGCGGTCAAGAGCAGGGGTACCTCCTCGCGCTTGGCTTGCCTCACCACCATGCGCTCGCCGCTGGCAAGCACGATGACTTTGGCGGGGTAGGGCGGAAGGTCCCGCTCCGGAGGTCTCAGGATCTCTTCGAGCTGTTTCATGTTCGCCTCGCTGCGCCTCTCGGGCGCCCCTCAAAAAGCCTTGAAACTCAAGGGAATCCAATCTACGCTACTCAAGACACTTATGCAAGGGGATTGCTGAAGCCGGCCTTTGGAGCCGGCATGAAAGGTCCCGGGGCATGCTACCCAGATTCGGCTACCTGAAGGCCCTGGCCGTGGCTGACGCCGTAACCACGCTGGCCGACTACGGCCGCGAGGCGCGGCTCATGGCGGGAGGGACCGATCTCCTGGTCGGGATGACCGACGGGCTTGCGGCGCCGAGGTACGTGGTCGACATCAAGCACATCCCCGAGTTGCGAACCATCTCAATCGGCAAGGACGGCTCCCTAAGGCTGGGTGCCTGCGTCACCGTGAACGAGATCCTGGAGTTCGGCGGTCTTCCCGCGGGCATGGAGGCGCTGCGGCAGGCGGCAGCCGTTCTGGGCACCAACCAGGTCAGGAACCGGGCCACCGTAGGGGGCAACCTCTGCAACGCCTCTCCGGCCTGCGACCTGGCCCCGCCGCTCTTGGTGCTCGGGGCGTCGGTGCGCGTGGTCTCCCCCGAGGGAGAGCGCACGGTCGCTCTTCCGGACCTCTTCAAGTGCCCCAAGCAGACCTGTCTCACCGATCAGGAAATCCTGGTGGAGATCGTTGTGCCTCCGGCTCGGGGCGCGGTGTCGGGCTTCGCCAAGCGCCAGCGCATACGGGGGCACGATCTCGCGGTGGTCAATGCCGCTGTGGCTCTCGCGGGTGACGGGAAGGTGCGGATCGCCGTGGGAGCTGTGGCGCCAACGCCACTGGTGATCGATCTTCCAGGAGGCCAGGCGAGTCCGGCAGCCCGCCGCGCGGAAGCGGTTCTCAAGAAGGTCATGGACTCCATTTCTCCCATAGATGATGTCAGGGGATCGGGGGCTTACCGGAGAAGCATGGTCGCCCAGCTAGTGACCGACCTTCTCGGGGTGAGAGCATGAGCCCTTCACGAATCATAAACCTCACCGTCAACGGCGAACGGGTCGCGGCCCAGATCGAGGACAACTGGACCTTGCTCAGGCTGCTGCGCGAGGAGCTCGCGCTCACGGGCACCAAGGAAGGCTGCGGCAAGGGTGAGTGCGGGGCGTGCACGGTGATCCTGGGCGGAAGGCCGGTGAACTCCTGCCTGGTGCTCGCCGTGGAGGCCGACGGCTGCGAGGTCAGCACAATAGAGGGCGAGGGCAGGGGCGGCGGTCTTACGCCGCTGCAGCAGGCCTTCATCGATCACGGCGGCTTTCAGTGCGGCTTTTGCACCGCCGGCATGATCATGTCCGCGCGGGCGCTGTTGATGCGCAACCCGGATCCAACCGAGCAGGAAGTGATCGAGGCGATCTCCGGTAATCTCTGCCGGTGCACCGGCTACAAACCCATCGTCGAAGCGATCCTGGACGGAGCGCGCCGTGAGCGCGAGATGTTGGGGCAGGTCGCGCCGAAGCGTTGAGACTGAAGAGGGAGCGTGGAGCCAGTGAAGAGTGAGGACCTCATAGGCAAGTCCGTGCCGCGCGTTGACGGCGTGGAGATGGTCACGGGCAGCGCCACCTTCACCGCCGACATGTCGCTTCCGGGCATGCTCCACGCGCGGATGCTCTTGAGCCCCCACGCTCACGCCAAGATCCTCGGTATAGATGTGGAGCGGGCGCGGCGGCTGCCGGGTGTGAAGGCCGTGCTCACCGGCAAGGACCTGCCCTATCGCGTCGGGCTCTACATGGTGGACAAGCCGATCCTGGCCGACGGCAAGGCCCGCTACTGCGGCGAGCCCGTGGCTGCGGTGGCCGCGACCAGCGAGGAGACAGCCCGCGAAGCCTTGGGCCTCATCAAGGTTGACTACGAGGTCCTGACCCCGGTCTTGGACGCGCGCGAGGCCTTGAAGCCGGATTCCCCGCTGGTACACGAGTTCCTCCACACCTATGAATGCGTCAAGGGAGTCTTCTGCCCCATAGAGCATACCAACGTGGCCAATCACTTCCGCCTCAGGAAGGGCGACGTGGAGGAGGGCTTCCGGAAGAGCCACAAGGTAATCGAGAACACCTTCTACGCGCCGCAGGTGCAGCACGCGCCGCTCGAGACACATGCCACGATCGCCCGCTGGAAGCCCAACGGCGACATAGAGATCTGGACCTCGGCCCAGTCACCGTTTGCCGTGCGCAATCTCTTGAGCGTTGCCCTGGGCATCTCGCACGCGCGCATAAGAGTGGTGGTGCCGCACGTCGGCGGGGCATTCGGGGGCAAGGCCGGCATACACCTCGAGCCCCTTGTCGTGATGCTTTCCAAGGCGGCCGGCGGCCGGCCGGTCAAGCTTGTGGCCGATCGCACCGAGGAGTTCATCACGCTGCCCTGCAGGCAAGGCCTCCACGCGCGCGTCAAGACCGGAGTGGCGCGCGATGGACGCATCCTGGCCGAGGAGATCGAGTACATCTGGGACGCCGGGGCCTACGCCGACTACGGAGTCAACATCGGACGGGCCTCGGGCTACTCGGGGGCAGGTCCCTACGACATCGACAACGTCAAGCTGGATTCCCTGACGGTCTATACCACCAAGCCCTTCGGCACGGCCTACCGCGGCTTCGGCCACGTCGAGCTCTTCTGGGCGATCGAGTCCCAGATGGACATGGTGGCCCGTGAGCTGGGGCTCGATCCGGTGGAGTTCCGCATGAAGAACCTCTTGAAGGTGGGCTCCACCACGATCACCGGCGAGAAGGTGACCGAGCATACCGGCAACGTCAGGCGCTGCCTCCAGGAGGCGGCGAAGGCCATCGGGTGGGAGGCCGCGACGCCAACCGTTGCGGGGACCAAACTGCGCGCCAAGGGCATCGCGGTGCTTCACAAGGCCCCAGCAATGCCGCCCAACACGGCCTCGAGCGCCTTGATACGCTTCAATGAGGACGCCACGGCCAACGTGATGGTGAGCGGAGTGGACTACGGCCAGGGAACGGCGACATCCTTGACCCAGATCGCGGCGCACGCCCTGGGGCTTCCTATGGAGAAGATCAAGTTCGTCTGGGGAAAGGACACCGACCTCTCGCCTTACGACTGGCAGACCGTGGCAAGCCGCCTCACCGTGATGGGAGGGCTCTGCAT
>JBAQHK010000032.1:0-38510 GCA_049288275.1 bacterium
GGAGGTAGGCTCGACCGGCCGACGCCGGTCGGTGGGCATCGAGGACTTCATCAGGGGGCCGGGCCTGACCGCCATCAGGCCCAACGAGCTCCTCACCGGCATCAGCTTCCGCGAGCCCGGCCGGGAGACCTTCTCGGACTTCGTCAAAGTGGGCTTGCGGAACGCGGTGGCGATATCGGTGGCCAACGCTGCGATCCTGGCCTCCCTCAAGGGCGGCAGGTTCGCGGAGGCGCGCGTGGCGTGCGGGGCGGTTGCGCCGCGGCCCATGAGAATGAGACGGGTGGAGGCACTGCTCAAGGGCGAGAGCCTGACCCCCGAGCTCCTGCGCGAGATCGAGCGGGCGGCTGCCGGGGAGTGCGACCCCATAACCGACTTAAGGGCATCGCGCGAGTATCGCAGGCACGTGGTGGGAGTGATTGTGTCGCGGCTTGTTGAGGGCGCCTGGCACAACCTGCGGGGAGCGGCTTAGTTATATTGGTATAGATCAAGGGAGGCGTGATGATCGGGAAGCTTGCCAACGAGATAGGTTTGCTTGCCCGCAAGGAGCGCGACTACGTCGCCGACCTCTTGCAGAGGGCGATAAGGATACCCAGCCCCAGTTGCGGGGAGGGGGCCGTTATCGACCTGCTGGCCGGCGAGATGGAGTCTCTGAGGCCGGACGAGGTCTTCACCGACTCCTTCGGCAGCGTGGTCGGACGGTTCGGAAGCGGCAAGAAGGTGATCCTGTACGATTCCCACGTGGACACCGTCGGCGTGGGCGACCCATCGTCCTGGGCGGTCGATCCTTACGCCGCCGTGCGGCGCGACGAGGTGATCTACGGCCGTGGCGCCTCCGACAACAAGGCGGGGATCGCGTGCATGGTGGCGGGCCTGAAGCTGATGGTCGCGCTTGCCCAGCGCGGGGACTTCACGCTGTACGTGGTGGGCATAGTCCAGGAGGAAGACTGTGAAGGCCTCGCCCTCGGCGCCCTCCTGGAGGAAAAGGGGATCAAGCCGGAGTGCGTGGTGCTGGGCGAGTGTACCAATCTCGCGATCAACCGGGGCCACAGGGGCAGGGCCGAACTGACGGTCACCACCCGCGGCAAGTCGTGCCACGCCAGCGCGCCTGAGCGCGGGGAGAACGCGGTGTACAAGATCACCCCGATAATCGAGGGCATCAAGTCGCTGGCCGAGAGGCTCCCGTCCGATCCCTTCCTGGGGAAGGGCTCCATAGCGGTCACCAAGGTGGAGTGCGCAACGCCGTCTCTAAACGCGGTCCCCGACATGGCGAGGATCTACGTGGACCGCAGGGTGGTGCCCTCGGACACCCGGGACTCGATCGCGCGGGAGCTGGACGAGATTGCGCGCTTCGCAGGCGGCCAGGTGAAGATCACCACCTACAGCCGACCCAGCCACACCGGCCTGGTCAAGGAACGCGAGAAGTTCTTCCCGGCCTGGACGGTGCCCGAGGACTCGCGGGAGGTGGTAGCCGGAAGCCGGGCTTACGAGCTGCTCTTCGGCGGCGCGCCCGCCGTGAGCAAGTGGGTCTTCTCCACCGACGGCAACTATTCCGCGGGCATGCGCGCGATTCCGACCATAGGCTTCGGTCCCGCCGAGGAACGGCACGCGCACGCCGCCGACGATCAGGTCAGAGTTGACGACCTGTGGAAATCCGCCGCCTTCTACGCTCTGTTCCCGTACGTGTACTCGTCGCTGTAAGGAGAACAACATGAATCTGAAAGGCCGCCATTTCATATCGGACATGGATTGGACCACCGGCGAGCTGGAGGAGCTCTTGAAGACCGCCGCCGACCTCAAGGCCAAGAAGAACAAGGGAGTTCCCCACAAGTACCTGGACAGCAAGACCCTCTTCATGATCTTCTTTGAGCAATCCACTCGAACCAGGAACGCCTTCGAGACCGGCATGACCCAGCTGGGCGGGCACGGCAACGACCTCCTGGCCAGCTCGATCCAGATCGCCCACGGGGAGAACGCCTACGACACCGCCAAGGTCTTGAGCCGCTACGGTCACGGCATCGCCATAAGGAACTGCGACTGGAAGATCGGCAACAAGTTCATCAACGACGTGGCCAAGAACTCCTCGATTCCGGTGATCAACATGCAGTGCGACTACTACCATCCGACCCAGGCCGTGGCCGACCTGATGACCATTCGCGAGCGGTTCGGCAAGAACCTGAAGGGGCTCAAGTTCACGTGCTCCTGGGTCTACGCGCCCAAGTACGTGAGGCCGATCTCAGTGCCCCAGTCCCTGGCGCTTCTGATGACGCGTTTCGGGATGGAGGTCACTCTGGCCCACCCGCCCGAGTTCAAGCTGCGCCCGGAGATAGTGGAGCAGGCCGAGCGCAACGCGAGGGAGACCGGCGGCGCCTTCAAGATAGTCCACGACATGGACCAGGCCTTCAAAGGCGCCAACGTGGTCTACCCCAAGTCCTGGGGCGCGTACATGACAAGCGAAGACAAGACCGAGGCCGCGAAGTTCGCGGAGAGCTACAAGTCGTGGAAGTGCGACGCCGGCAAGATGGACCTCACCGCCTCCGACGGCATCTACATGCACTGCCTGCCGGCGGACAGGGGCTACGAGGTCACCGATGAAGTGATTGACGGGCCGCGTTCGGTGGTGTTCGACGAGGCCGAGAACAGGCTGCACACCGCCAAGGCGATAATGGCGCTCACAATGTAGCGAGCGCGACCAGCGACGGGGCGAGGGAGCGTCGCCAAGAATGGAAGACGATCTCTTCAACAAGGGAACGCGGACGGCTTCGGAACGGCGCCCGCTCGCCGACAGGATGCGGCCGAGCACCTTCGACGAATTCGTCGGCCAGGAGCGCATCGTCGGCAAGGACACGGTTCTGAGGAAAGCCATCGAGAGCGGTGGCGTCCAGTCCCTGATCTTCTGGGGCCCTCCCGGGACCGGCAAGACCACCCTTGCCCATCTTGTGGCCGTGGCCACCGGCTGGAACTTCGTGACCTTCAGCGCGGTGACCTCGGGTGTGAAGGAGATAAGGGAGGTCGTTGCCGCTGCCGAGGGCGCGATGGCGATCCACGGCAGGAAGACCATCCTCTTCGTGGACGAGATCCACAGGTTCAACAAGGCTCAGCAGGACGCGTTCCTGCCCCACGTGGAGAAGGGCACGATCGTGCTGATAGGCGCCACCACCGAGAATCCTTCCTTCGAGGTGATCTCGGCGCTCTTGTCGCGCTCGAGGGTTCTGGTGCTGGAGAAGCTGACGGCGCGCGAGCTGAGGCGAGTGGCCGAAAACGCCCTGGCCGACAAGCAACGGGGTCTGGGGTCCCTGCGCGTCACCGTCGAACCGGACGCCCTGGATCACCTGACCGAGCAGGCCGACGGAGACGCCAGGGTAGTGCTCAACGCCCTGGAGCTTGCGGCGGCGGCGGTCCGGCCGGGCAAGACAGGGACCCGCCAGATCACGCTCGCCACCATTGAAGACGCGATGCAGAAGAAGGCGCTGCTCTATGACAAGGCCGGAGAGGAGCACTACAACGTAATATCCGCTTTTCACAAGAGCCTTCGCGGCAGCGACCCGGACGCCGCGCTCTATTGGCTGGCCAGGATGCTCGAGGCGGGGGAGGAGCCGCTCTACGTTGCGCGGCGCATGGTGAGATTCGCGTCCGAGGATGTGGGTAACGCCGATCCGCAGGCGCTGGTGGTCGCGGTGGCGGCCAGGGACGCGGTGGACTTCATGGGCATGCCCGAGGGTGACCTGGCGCTCGCCCAGGCCGCGATCTACCTGGCGACCGCCCCGAAGTCCAACGCGGTCTACAGCGCTTACAGCCGAGCCAGGGAGGACGCCGCCAAGGGCGCGCTGCCCGTGCCGCTTCACATAAGGAACGCGCCGACCCGCCTGATGGGCGAGTTGGGCTACGGCAAGGGTTACAGGTACCCGCACGACGACCCCGGCGGCATCGTGGAGCGGAATTATCTGCCTGACTCTCTGGGCGACCCGCGGTATTATCAACCGACCGGCAGGGGTTTTGAGGCAACCATTAAGGCGCGCCTGGAAAAGTGGCGCAAGCTCTTGGAGGCCAGGAGGGGAAAGTCAGAGTGAAGGGCGAGAGAGGCGCAAGCAAGCGGATCGTGATAGCGCTGGGCGGCAATTCAATCATCCCCGTGTCGAAGCCGGGCACAATAGACCAGCAGCTGGAGCTGACCCGGATCACCATGCACCACGTGGCGCACCTGATAGGGGAAGGCCACCTGGTGGTGATCACTCACGGCAACGGCCCGGTTGTGGGCAACATCGTGATGCGCAACGAGATCGCCAAGGACGTGATACCGCCGATGCCGCTGGATGTCTGCGGGGCGGATTCCGAGGGCGGCATAGGCTACATGATCCAGCAGGCCCTGCAGAACCAGCTTCACACCATGGGAATTGCGAAGGACGTCTTCACGATCATCACGCAGGTGGTAGTGGATGCCGACGATCCGGCCTTCGAGCACCCCACCAAGCCCATCGGGCCGTTCTACGACCGCGGCGAGGCCCACGACATGGCCGACGCCAAGGGCTGCTCCATCGTGGAGGACAGCGGTCGGGGCTGGCGGCGGGTTGTGCCGTCGCCGGTGCCTCTGGAGATCGTTGAGTGGAAGGGGATCGAGCGGGCGATAGACTCCGGCGCCATCGTGATTGCCGTCGGCGGCGGGGGCATACCTGTGGTGCGGAACGCCGACGGCACTCTGAGAGGTGTGGAGGCGGTGGTGGACAAGGATCGAGCGTCCAGCGTGCTTGCCGGGGAGCTCAACGCAGACCTGTTCGTGATACTGACGGAGGTGGAGAAGGTGGCCGTCGGCTACGGAAAGCCCGGTCAGCGTGACCTGGATACGATGACCGTGAAGGAGGCCCGGCGGTATCTGGCGGCCGGCGAGTTTCCGCCCGGAAGCATGGGACCGAAGATCGAGGCGGCAATCCAGTTTCTTGAGGGCGGCGGCGAGCAGGTGATCATCACCAGGCCCGAGCTGTTGTCGGAGGCCGCGCGAGGCAGGCGCTGCACAAGGATCGTCCGAGGTTAGCACAGAGGGGGAGCGAATGGCCGGACTCGGGGACATAATCAGGGTCGCCAAGGGCGAGGTCCCGTGTGACCTGGTCTTGAAGGGCGGCAACATCGTCAACGTCTTGTCGGGGGAGATCTACCGGGGTGATGTCGGCATATTCGATGGCCTGGTGGTCGGCATAGGAACCTATCACGGCCGGCAGGAAATCGACATCGAGGGCAAACACGTGTGTCCGGGATTCATCGACGGCCACGTGCACATCGAGAGCTCGATGGTCGAGGTCAGGGAGTTCACCAAGGCGGTGGTCCCGTCGGGCACGACATCGGTGGTGATTGATCCCCACGAGATAGCCAACGTCTTCGGCCTCGAAGGCATCCAGTACATGCTGCGGTCCAGCAAGTTCAACCCTCTCAATGTGTTCCTGATGCTGCCTTCCTGCGTTCCGGCCACCGACTTCGAAACCAGCGGCTCCAGCCTCAAGGGCTTCGATCTCTATCCCCTCTTGACCGAGAAGTGGGTGCTCGGGATCGGCGAGGTGATGAACTACTCGGGAGTCCTCAATCGCGACCAGGATCTCCTGGACAAGATAACGATGGCCGACGTCAAGCGCGTGGACGGGCACGCCCCGAATCTTACCGGCCGGGATCTGTGCGCCTACGTGGCCGCCGGCGTGCGCTCCGACCACGAGGGCACAAGCGTGGAGGAGGTCAGAGAGAAGCTGCGCCTGGGGCTGCACATAATGATCCGCGAGGGATCGCTGACCAAGAACCTCCGCGACCTGTTGCCTGTGATAACCCCGTACAACATCAGCCGCTGCTTCTTCGTCACCGACGACAGGCATCCCAAGGACATTCTGGAGCAGGGCCACATAGACTACATGGTCAGAACCGCGATTGAGTCCGGCATCGATCCTGTATCCGCGGTGAGGCTCGCGACCGTGAACGGCGCGGAGTACTTCAAGCTGGACAAGATCGGCGCGGTGGCGCCGGGCTACGTGGCGGACCTGTTGGTGCTGGACTCGCTTGAGAAAGTCTCTGTGGAGAAGGTTTTCAAGCGCGGCGTCCTTGTGGCCGAGCACGGCTCGCTCTTGGACCTGGATTACACGCCGCCGAAGATCGGCCTGAGGAGCTCGATCAACATCAAGTTCCTGACGCTGGACGATTTCAAGATCCCTGCCCGGGGCAAGCGCGTGAGAGCCATCGATCTCAAGCCCGGCGAGATAAGGACCGGCGAGTACATCACCGAGGCCGCGATCGAGGGGGGGCTGGCGGTCAGCGATCCCGGCCGCGACCTCATCAAGGTGCTGGTGATCGAGCGGCATCACGCCTCGGAGAACATCGCCCGCGGTTTCCTGAGGGGCCTGGGCCTCAAGCGCGGAGCAATGGCCTCCAGCGTCTCTCACGACTCGCACAACATAGTGGTGGCCGGCGTAAACGACGCCGACATGCTGGAGGCGGTGATCGAGATCTGCAGGATGAAGGGCGGTCTGGCGATCGTGGCCGACGGCAAGGTCCTGGGCAGACTTCCCTTGCCCGTGGCGGGGCTGATGTCCGATCAGTCGATGCTCAAGGTCAAGCAAGACCTGGATCACCTGGACGAGGTGGCGCGCTCGCTGGGCATTGCCACGCGGGAGCCCTTCATGGCGCTGTCGTTCGTCACGCTGGCCGTGATGCCCGATCTCAAGCTGACCGATCTGGGACTCTTCGACGTGCGCAAGCTCGAATTCGTTGACGTATTCGTTGATTGAACCCTTGGCGGAGGCTCCTATGAGACAGTTGGTTGCTCTCGCGCTCGCAGGCCTGATCGCGGTTGCGGGTTGCGGATCGGACAAGTCCTCTCAAGGCAAGGCCGCCGGCAAGTCCGGAGCGTCGGGCGGGGCCGGGACGGCCAGGCAGATCAAGGTGGGCCTGGTGCTCTCGGTCGGCGGGCTGGGGGACAAGTCCTTCAACGACTCGGCCTATCAGGGTCTGATGCGGGCCAAGGCGGAGTTGGGCGCGGAGCCCATGTACGGGCAGCCCGAGCAGATGTCGGAGGACGAGAAGTACCTCAGGGAATACGCCGAGCAGGGCACGGACCTCGTGATCGCCGTGGGCTTCCTGATGATGGACGCCCTGGCAAAGGTGGCTCCGGAATTCCCCGATGTGCGATTCGCCATAATCGATGCGGTCGTGGACCGGCCCAACGTGGCCTCGCTGGTGTTTCGCGAGCACGAGGGCTCGTTCCTGGTTGGGGCGATCGCCGGGCTTGTCACAAAGACCGGCAAAGTCGGTTTCGTGGGCGGCATGGACATACCGCTGATACACAAGTTCGAGGTCGGCTACACCGAAGGCGCCAAGCACGTCCGGCCCGACGCCGAGGTGCTGGTGGCCTACGCCGGGTCGGGCCCCGAGGCCTTCCACGATCCCGTCAAGGGCAAGAGCCTGGCCCTTAGCCAGTTCGACCGCGGCGCGGACGTGATCTTCCAGGCCGCCGGCTCCACCGGAAACGGGGTGATAGACGCAGCCGAGGAGCGCGGCCTCTTCGCCATCGGCGTTGACGCCAACCAGAACTACATGGCCCCGGGACACGTCCTGACCAGCATGCTCAAGCGGGTGGACGTGGCGGTCTTCGAGATCGTGAAGGACGTGGCCGAAGGGACCTTCTCGGGCGGCCAACACGTCTACGGGCTTGAGATAGACGGCGTCGGCTACGCCCTGGATCAGTACAATCGGGGCCTGATCCCGCCGGAGGCGCTGGAGCGGGTTGAGGCCATAAAGCAAGACATAGTTGCGGGCAAGATCGCCGTGACCGATTACACTGCGATCCGCTGACCCACGTTTGTGGTTTGGGTTCCCCTGTTGATCGAAGGAGGTCTTACGTGCGTCGAGCAAGACATCTGAGCCCGGCTCCGGCCGTGCTGGTCTGCCTGGTCGCTCTGGCGACTCTGGCCACCCTGGCGGCGTCTTCGCCGTCGACGGCCGCCGAGGGCTATCTCAGGTTTCCCACGATCTCGGGCAACACCGTGGTCTTCTCCTGCGAAGGAGACCTCTGGAGCGTGCCCGCCGACGGGGGCGTCGCCCGGCGGCTCACCGAAGGCGAGGGCAACGAGATTCTGCCCCGCTTCTCGCCTGACGGAAGCTCCGTGGCCTTCACGGCCGAGTACGACGGCAACAACGACGTCTACCTGATCCCCGCCGCGGGAGGCGAGGCCCGGCGGCTGACCTATCACCCTTACAGCGATGGGGTGATCGGCTGGACGCCCGACGGCAGGAACGTGATCTTCCGCTCGATGCGGCAGTCGTCTCAAGCCGTCTACAAGGCCTTCACGGTACCGAAGGAGGGAGGCTTTCCCACGGCGCTGCCCCTGGACAAGGTGGGCACGATCTCTTTCGCGCCCGACGGCAAGCGCGTGGCCTTTACCCGGACCGCGACCGAGTTCCGGACATGGAAGCGCTACCGCGGGGGCTACGCCCAGGACGTCTGGGTGGGCGACCTCGCCAAGATGGACTTTCGGAAGCTCACCGACTTCGAAGGCACCGACGGTTTTCCGCTGTGGGTCGGGGAGCGCATCTACTTCGTCTCCGACCGCGACGGCATCATGAATCTCTACTCGATTGACGCCGGGGGAGGCGACGCGCGGCAGCACACCTTCCACAAGGATTACGACGTCCGCTGGCCGGCCTACGCCGCCGGAAGAGTAGTCTACGAGTGCGGTGGAGACCTCTACCTGCTTGACGTCGCATCCGACAGGGACGCGCAGATGAGGATAGAGGTCCCGTCGGATCGGGTTGACATGAGGCCCCGCTACGTGGAGCCCGCCAAGTACGTCACCGACTTCGAGATCTCGCCCGAGGGCAGGCGCGTGGTCTTCGCGGCCCGGGGCGACCTGGCCATGGTGCCGGCCAAGGAGGGCAGGCTCATAGAGCTGGCGGCGGGATCGGCCCAGCGCGAGAAGTTCCCGCGGTGGTTCGCCGACGGCAAGCAGCTGGCCTACGTGTCCGATGCTACCGGCGAGGACGAGATCTACGTGGTGGACGCGGAGCGCAAGAGCGCGCCGCGGCAGGTCACCAAGGAGACCGGCCATTGGAAGTACCCCGCGGTCCCGTCGCCCGACGGCCGGAAGCTGGCCTACTCCGGGCCCGACTTCACCCTCAAGGTGGTTGACGTGGAGTCCGGCAAGACCGTGGTCGCGGACACCAGCGCGGTCTGGGAGATAAGGGAATACGCCTGGTCCCCCGACAGCAAGTGGCTGGCCTACACCAAGCCCGAGGACGAGCGCTTCGGCTCGATCTTCCTCTACAACGTGGCCTCCGGCGACAGGGTCAGGGTGACCGATCGCTTCACCAACGACGGCGAGCCGGTGTGGGATCCCGACGGCAAGTATCTCTACTTCCTCTCCGACCGGACGCTCAATCCCTTCTTGAGCAAGCGCGGCTTCGAGATGATCCTGGACAAGATGACCAAGCCGTATCTGGTGATGCTCCGGGCCGGCGAGAAGTCGCCCTTCTTCCCCAAGGAGCCCGCGGAGCAGGAAGGCGGCAACGGCGACGATAACGGCGACGAGGACAAGGACGACAAGAAGGGCAAGGACGGCAAGGACGCCGCCAAGTCCGCGGAGGTCAAGATAGACCTGGACGGCCTGGCCGAGCGCGTGGTGGCCTTCCCGGTTCCCGCCGGCCATCTCTGGGGCCTGGCTGCTGCCTCGGGCAAGATCTTCTACCTGTCGGGACCTCTGCAGGGCATGGCCGAGGAGGAGGACGAGGAGCCCAAGCCGGTGAACGATCTGCACTCCTATGACATCGAGGAAGAGGAGGACAAGGTTGTGGAGGGGGGCTTGACGGCCTACCGGCTGTCCGCGAACGGCAAGAAGGTGCTGGTCCGGCGGGACGACGACTTTCGGGTCGTGGACTCCGCTGGAGGCGGCAAGTCCGGCGACGGCGACGACAAGTCCAATGTTGACCTGGCGCGGTGGCGGCTCAGGGTGGACCCCGCGGAGGAATTCAGACAGATGCTCGAAGAGGGCTGGCGCCTGCAGCGTGACTTCTACTGGGTTCCCGACATGGCCAAGATTGATTGGGACGCCGTAAGGGCGAAGTACGAGAAGCTGCTGCCCAGGATCGCGACCCGGTCCGATCTCAACGACCTCATCGGGAACCTGATAGGCGAGCTCTCCACCTCGCACACCTACATCTGGGGCGGCGACGTCAAGCGTCCCAAGAGCGTGCCGGTGGGGCTCCTGGGCGCCGACATCGTGCTGGAGGAGGTCAGCGGCTACTACAAGATAAGCAAGGTCTATCCGCCGGAGGCCTCGAGCCCCGAAGACGTCTCCCCGCTCAGCCTCTCCCATGCCGGCATCACCGCGGGTGACTTCGTACTGGCGGTGAACGGCAAGCCCTTGAAAGCGCCCGCCGACTTCTACTCGGCCTTCGTCAACCTGGCCGACGAAGAGGTTCTGCTGACAGTGAACAAGGGCCCGACCACCGACGGCGCGCGCGACGTGGTGGTGAAGACCCTTTCCAGCGAGGCCGCGGTGCGCTACCTCGACTGGGTCCGATCCAAGCGGGAGCGCGTGGAAAAGGCCACCGACGGCAAGTGCGGCTACTTCCACGTTCCCGACATGGGCACCGAGGGCCTGGTGGAGTTCTCGCGGACCTTTTTCCCGCAGATGGCGAAACCCGCCCTGATAATCGACGGGCGCTACAACGCCGGCGGCTTTGTGTCGGAGCTGATCATAGAACGCCTGGGACGCGAGATTCTGGCGCTGGGCCAGTCCCGCCGGGGCCAGGTGGAGCGCTATCCCATGGACGCGGTCCACGCCCACCAGGTGCTCTTGACCAACGAGGAGGCCGGCTCGGACGGCGACATCTTCCCGCGGGCCTTCCAGCTGGCTCACCTTGGCCCGGTGGTCGGGATGCGCAGTTGGGGCGGCGTGGTGGGCATCCGATCGGACAAGCCCTTCGTTGACGGCGGCATGATGACCATTCCGGAGTTCGCCTGGTGGGAGGCCGGCGGCGGCTGGACCCTGGAGAACCGGGGCGCGGAGCCCGACGTGGTGGTGGAGAATCTGCCCGGAGACGAGGCCGCGGGGCTTGACCGCCAGCTGGAGAAGGCGATCGAGATCATAAAGCAGCGGCTGGCGGAGGACCCGAAGCAGCTGCCGGGCTATCCGCCGTATCCCGACAAGAGCCTTAAGTGACGGGCGCCTGAGACAGGGAGCCGATCGGGACGCTTGACATGTATATGTCCGGCGTATACACTGTTGCCTGATGAAGGACTCACTCGACGGTGTCGCCGGCTTTCAGTGGGACCGGGACAACTTGGATAAGAACCTGGTCAAGCATCAGGTCAATGACTGGGAATGCGAGCAGGTCTTCTTCAACCAGCCCCTGGTGATCTTGGAGGACCGCAAGCACTCGATGATTGAGAGACGCTGGGCCGCGTTTGGCAGAACGGATGCGGGCCGGCCGCTGGTAGTGGTCTTCACTAGGCGAGGCAAACTGATCAGGGTGGTTTCCGCCAGAAGCATGAGCAGGAGGGAGCGGAAGTTCTATGAAGAGAGCGCGTAGGATCCCGGTGTTCAGAAGCGAGGACGAAGAGCGTGGCTTCTGGGCGACCCACTCTCCGCTGGACTACTTCGAGAGGGCTGAAGGGAAAGGGCACCCCTTTCCCGAGTTGAAGCCGTCGCTCAGGTCCATCTCGATTCGGCTTCCGGAGGACATGCTGGCCGAGCTCAAGGCCCTCGCGAACAAGCGGGACATCCCCTACCAGAGCCTCGCGAAGGTGTACCTGGCCAGGCAGATTGCCCTCGAGCGGGGCTGGCCGGGTCACCCAGCCAAGAAGGCACGCAGCCACAGAGCTCGAGCCTGAGAGGTCTTGTGCGCCCTTCCCAACTGACCATCGTGGCGACACTTGTCTGACCTGGCCCAGAGGCAAGATGTGGCCTGCGCGGTGGCCTTGAAGAACATCACCAAGGCGTTTCCGCGCGTCTTGGCCAACTCGGATGTCACGGTCGAGGTTCGCCGGGGCGAGGTGCACGCCCTGGTGGGCGAGAACGGCGCGGGCAAGAGCACCCTGATGAACGTCCTCTACGGCCTGGTGCGGCCGGATGCCGGGGAGGTTTGGGCCGGTGGGGTCCGCCTTCCCGCCGCCCACGGCTTCCTGGGTCTCGATCACGGCATCGGCATGATCCACCAGCATTTCATGCTGATAGGGCAGTTCACCGTGCTGGAGAACATCGTTCTCGGCGCCGAGCCCGCGCGCGGTCCCTTCCTGGACCTCAAGGCGGCGCGGTCCATGGTCCAGGGGATAATGACCGAGTACGGCATCACAATCGACCTCGACCGCCGGATCGACGACCTCTCGGTGGGCGAAGAGCAGCGGGTGGAGATCCTCAAGGTGCTCTTCAGGAACGCCCGGATCATCATCATGGACGAGCCCACGGCGGTCTTGACGCCCCAGGAGACATCCAATCTGTTTGCGACCATGCGCACCCTGACCCGTGCGGGCAAGACCGTGATCTTCATCACTCACAAGCTGGAGGAGGTGATGGAGATCGCCGACACCATAACCGTGATGAGGGCCGGCAGGGTGGTGGCGACGCTGCCAAAGGTCGCAACCGACGTGGCGAGCCTGGCCGAGATGATGGTCGGTCGGGCGATGGAGGCCATGGCCGCGCGCAAGGTCCGACCCACCGACGAGGTGCTCTTCGAGGTCGCTGATCTGTCCCTGGTATCAGCCAAGGGCCAGCGCCTCCTGGACGGCGTCTCCTTTTCAGTTTGTCGCGGCGAGATCCTCGGGGTCTGTGGGGTCGAGGGCAACGGCCAGACCGAGCTATTCGAGGTCCTTGTGGGCTTGAGGAAGTCCACCCGGGGCCGGGTCTGCCTCAAGGGTCGAGACATCACGTCGGCTTCCACCCTGGAGCGCATGAGGCTCGGGCTCGCCCACATACCGCCTGACCGATCGCGGATGGGCCTGGTGGGCGAGATGAGCCTGCGCGAGAACTTGCTCTTGGGCCGACACCACGACCCGCAGCTGGCAGGGAAGCTCTTCCTCAAGCGAGGCGCCATAGACCGCGGGGCCGCCGGGCTGGTGGAGCGGTTCGGGATTGAGCCCGGCGATCTGGACATGAGGGTGGGGCTCTTGTCGGGTGGCAATCAGCAGAAGACCATAGCGGCCCGCGAGCTGGATCGCTCGCCGGACTTCGTGGTGGCGTCCCAGCCCACCCGGGGACTGGACATCGGCGCCGCGAGGCTGATCCACGAGCTCCTGATCGAGCACGCCGACCGGGGCAAGAGCGTGCTCTTGATCTCGGCGGATCTCGCCGAGGTGATGGCTCTTTCGGACAGGATTGGCGTGATGTACCGGGGCAGGATGGTGGGACTTGTGGCGAGGGGCCAGGCTGGCGAGGAGGCGCTCGGCTTGATGATGGCCGGGGCCGGGCTTGCCGGCGACGACCGCGGGTAGAGCTGCGATGAGAGATCACACCGATCGCTTGGGCCGCCTCGGCGGCGCGCTCGCCAGGGCGTCCTCGGGAGCGATCCCGCCCGTGGTGTCGGTGGTGCTGGCCGCGATCGTCTCGTCGGTGATCATCCTGGCCCTGGGCGAGAATCCCTTCCACATCGCCTCGGTTATGCTGCGGGGTTGTCTGGGGAGCGCGCGAAGCATAGCCAACACCCTCGAGGAGGCGACACCGCTTGTCTTCACCGGCCTGAGTGTTGCCGTGGCCATGCGGTGCGGGCTCTTCAACATCGGCGGCGAGGGCCAGCTGGTGCTCGGGGCATTCGCCTCGGCTTGGGTCGGGGCCAAGCTCGTGGGCCTGGACCCCGTAAGCCACGTCGCCCTGTGCTTTGCGGCCGCAGGCCTGGCGGGGGCGCTGTGGGCCCTGGTGGCGGGCGGGCTCAAGGCGCGATTCGGCGCCCACGAAGTGATCACCACCATCATGCTCAACTACATTGCCTTTGCCCTGACCAACTATCTGGTCGGCATCCCCTACTTCAAGCAGCCGGGCCAGATCCCCCAGACCAGGGAGATCCTCTCGAGCGCCGTCCTGCCGAGGCTGACCATGGTCTACCAGTACACGCGGCTCAATCTGGGCTTCGTGGTCGCCGTGGCCGCCGTGGTGGTGCTCTACATTATGCTAGAGCGGACCAAAGCGGGGCTCGAGATCAAGGCCGTGGGCTTCAATCCCACGGCGAGCCGCGCCTGTGGCATCTCGGTCACTCGCAACGTGGTGCTGGCGATGGGCGCGAGCGGCCTGGTGGCCGGGCTGGCTGGGGCCGAGCGCGTGCTGGGGGTTCACGGACATTTCATAAGCCCCTTCCCCTACGGCTACGGTTTCGCGGGTATCGCGGTGGCTCTCCTGGGTCGAAATCGCCCTCTCGGGGTGCTCGTCGCCGCGCTCTTCTTCGGCGCCCTGGCAAGCGGCGGCGCCCAGGTGGACATGGAGACCCGGGTGCCGCGCGAACTGGTGACGGTGATCCAGGCCACGGTGATCATCTTCGTGGCCTGCGAGTACCTGGTGCGGCGGCTGGGGCTGGTCGGTCGGGAGGCGGTGGCCGATGAGTGACTTCGCCGGCATCTTCAGCCTGACCCTCTTGGTGGCGACCATCCGCAAGTCGGTGCCGCTGATCTTCGCGAGCACCGGGGGCTTCTTCAGCGAGCGCTCGGGCGTTGTGAACATCGGGCTTGAGGGCATGATGCTCTTCGGCGCCTTCAGCGGCGCCATCATTGCCTACTTCACCCACAATCCCTGGTTGGGTGTCCTTGGCGCCGCCGCCACCGGCGGCCTGGTGGGCCTCTTGCACGCGGTAGCAACCATCTCGCTCCGGGCCAATCAGATAATCTCCGGAGTCGCGATCAACATGCTGGCCGTGGGCGGCACGGTCTTCCTTTCACAGGTCTTCGTGGGCGGGGAGCGCTCCTTCTCCCTGGCGCCCACCGATCGCCTCCCGATGTGGGGTGGCTTCGTGCCCCTGGCCTACATGAGTTTCCTGGCGGTCGCCCTGGCCTACGTCTTCGCTTATCTCACCGTGCCGGGCCTGAGGCTCCGCGCGGTGGGTGAGCACCCGCGTGCCGCCGACACCCAGGGGATCAGCGTTACCCGGATGCGCTATCTCGGCGTGGTCTTGAGCGGGGTGTGCGCGGGCCTCGGCGGCGCCTACCTGCCCTTCTTCTCGGGCTCCTTCACCAAGAACATGACCTCGGGCCAGGGCTTCATCGCGCTGGCCGCCCTGATCTTCGGCAAGTGGCATCCCCTGGGCGCGCTGGCGGCCTCGATCCTCTTCGGTTTCGCCGACGCCCTGCAGGAATCTCTCCAGGGCCGGGCGGGGCTACCCTCGCAGCTCTTCCAGGTGATCCCCTACGTGCTGACCATAGTTGCCCTGGCCGGTGTCATAGGCAGATCGGTCGCGCCCGCGGCCGTGGGCAAGCACTATCAGAGGGAAGAGAAGGCCTGAGAGCCGCGAGGCCCCAGCGAGCCGCGAGGTCCCAGCGACCCGCGCAGCCTTGCCGGCCTGCTCAGTAGGGCCTGAGCAGCGCGACCACTTCTTCGGCGTCCTTGGCCTTGAGGACCTTCTTGCGGAAGGCCTCCTCCTTGAAGAGCTGCACCACCTTGGCCAGCACCTTGAGGAAGTCCTCGCGCTGCTCGTAGGAGGAAGCTATCAAGAGGATGATCTTCACCGGCTTGCCGTCCATGGCGTCGAAATCAATGCCGGCCTTGCACCTGCCTATGGCCATCACGAAGTTGCTGACCGATGGTATCGCGACGTGGGGTACGGCGAACTCCAGTCCGATGCCGGTGGAGAGGATCTTCTCCCGCTCCAGCACCGACTCCTCGAAGGCGTTGCCGTTGGTGACCTCCGGGGCGGTCTCGATTACAGCGAACAGCTCCCGCAGGGCCTCATTCTTGGTGGATGCCTTGAGGTCCACTATCCTCTCGGGCGCAATCAGATTGGCGAGCCTTATCATACAGTGCTGCCGTTACTCCTTGCGCCCGGGGGCCGGTATGACGCAGATGAACCGCAAGGGCTCATCTCCCAGATTGACGAATTGGTGTTCCTCGTTGGGGGCCACCAAGGCAAACGAGTCCCGGTCTATGGGGTGGTCCCTGCCGTGCTGGCGCACCGCTCCCCTGCCGCCCAGGACATAGACCTCGTGCTCCCAGGCATGGGCGTGATACAGGGTGTGCCCGCCCGGGGCGATCTCGAAGACCCTCATTATGAAGTTGGGCGCGCCGTCCTTGTCGGACATGAGTACGCGCATCGTGACACCCTTGGCGTCGGCCTCCTTGACCGGGCCGGCGGCCACATTCTGCGCCTTGTCGATCTTCATGGTACCCTCCAAAGGCCCATCATACCCCAAAGGGCGCCCCAAGTCAATGGGCCAGGGCGCCGAAGGCTCGGCCGGAGCCCGCAGCCCCCGGGCCGCGGCCAAGTTTTCGATTGATTTTGCCCCGGGATTGCAACATAGTGAGACAGATGGTCGTGGCGCGGACTCAATCTGGCTCGATCTGGACGCTCTCGGCTGGCAGTACGCTCTTTACTCGGGAGGAGAAACCGATGCGGAAGTCCAAGGTATGGGCAGACCTGTTGCCCGGCCGATCGAGGTCGCGTGTTTCATCCGGTGCCCGCCTGGCCGCCGCGGGAGCCGGGAGGGCTTGGAGCCTGGCCCTGGTCGCGGCTCTGGTCCTGGCGGCCGGCTGCGCCGAGCGGGATTCTTCGGTGCTCATACCTGACACCACGCCCCCGGTCACCTCGGGCCTCGACTATGCCTCGGGAAGGGTATCCTGGATCACCGACGAGGCTACCGATTGCGTGCTTCTCTACGGGTCGGCGCGGGGCGATTACGATCACTACGGCTACAACGTGGCGGACGGCGGCGCCGACCATTACGTCGACCTCATAGACATCGGCGCCGGCGCCTACTACTTCAAGGCGATGGCCACCGACCGGGCCGGCAATGTCTCTTACAGCGCCGAGACCACCTTCACCGTGGCCGGGCCGCCCGCGGCCGAGACCATGGTCTACACCATGATCGACGTGGGCTGGGGCGATTCCCACTTCCTGGAGTTCCCGGGCGGCGCCAAGGTCCTGATAGACGCGGGCTCCTCGGAGCACGCCGACGACGTCAGCGGTTTCCTCAATACCAAGCAGATCGCCAAGCCCTCGGGGATAACCTACATGATCGGGACCCACGCTCACGCCGACCATTACGGAGGCTTCCGCGGCAGCGTGCTGGTCTTCTACAACGACACCGAGTTCCTGGCGCCCGAGCGTCCCTCGGTCAGCGTGTGGCCCTACCTCAACGAGTTCCTGGTGCCTGCCGGGATTCCGACCCACGGCCTGGTCGAGGGCCAGTCCAGCGACAACACCGAGTTCTTGGACTGGGACCCCGCGCACGGGGTGAAGGTCAAGGTCTTGAGCGCCGGAGCCGGCCGCCTTGCCAATCCGGCCCAGGAGGTTGACAGCGTCAACTGCGATTCGGCCGTCCTCAAGGTGTCCTATGGAGCGGTGGACTTTCTCCTCACGGGAGACGCCGAGGAGTTCACCGAGGACCTGATGATAAAGAACCACGGCCAGGACCTGGCCTGCGAGGTCCTCAAAGTCGCTCACCACGGCAACGACGACGCCACCTCGGAGCTCTTTCTCCAGCGGGTGCGCCCGCGAGTGGCCGTGATCTCCAACTCGCTGGCCGAGAACGACGGGGTCTTCAAGCAAAGCGTGCTCAATCTGCTGCGCCAGTACGGCGCGGACTACTACGCGACCGACAGGGTTTACATGAACGCGGCGCGCAGCGCCGAACCCAGGTACGGCAACCTCACGGTCACGACCGACGGCATGACCTACGTGGTCGGATCGTGGAAGTAGAGCGCTCGCGGGCCTGTTAGGCCGGGTCCGCGGCGAGATCGGAACTGACTGCCAGTCATGGTTTGCAGCGACAGCTCCCTCGCCACCAAGAAGGCAACCGCGCGCCGCAAGCGCCTCGGCGAGCTGGCAAGCGCCCTGGCCTACATCGCCCCCGCCGGCTCGGTGATCATCGTCTTCCGCGTTGTCCCCATCATCGCGGCCTTCGCCGTGAGCTTCTACTACGTGATGATGGGCAAGATTGTGGGCTTCTCCGGCCTGGCCCAGTACAAGATGCTCTTCTCCGACCCCGAGTTCTGGAACTCCCTGGTCAACACAACCTACTTTGTGATAGGCACGGTCCCGGTCAGCCTGTTCCTTTCGCTCTTCATAGCGATTCTCTTGAACCAGAAGATCAAGGCCCTGGGCTTCTACCGGACCGTCTACTTCCTGCCGGTGGTGACCTCCATGGTCGCCATAGCCAT
Source organism: bacterium (assembly GCA_049288275.1). Lineage (GTDB taxonomy): Bacteria > Arandabacterota > Arandabacteria > Arandabacterales > Arandabacteraceae > JBAQHK01. The sequence continues at coordinate 18,312 of JBAQHK010000032.1, forward strand.
GGTCTGGAAGTGGCTGTATCACCCCAGGCTCGGGCTCTTGAACTACCTCATGGGCGCCTTCGGGGGCAAGCCCCTGCTGTGGCTCGAGGAGCCGCGCGGCATCTTCGAGCTGGCGGCCAACGGCCTGGGCCTGTCGCTGCCCTCCTGGTTGGCCGGCCCCAGCCTCGCGCTGGTGGCCATTACCATCACCAACCTGTGGAGGGGAATCGGCTACAACGTGGTGATATTCCTTGCGGGTCTGCAGAACATCCCCGGGGAGTACTACGAGGCGGCCAAGATAGACGGCGCGGGGAGGATGCGCACCTTCTGGAAGATCACCTGGCCGCTTATCTCGCCGACCACCTTCTACGTTCTCATCATGACCACCATCGTATCCTTCCAGGTGTTCACCCTGGTGTACCTGATGACCGGCCCGCCGGTGGGAGGGCCCCTGGGGACGACCAAGGTGCTGGTCTATTACATCTTCGAGAAGGGCTTCGAATCCGGAGGCGACATGGGTTACGCCAGCTGCGTAGCGCTGGTGCTGTTCGTTGTGGTGCTGGCCCTGACCCTGGTCCAGCGGCGGGTGATTGAAAAGCGTGTGCATTACTACTAGTACCGGGGGCAGCTTGTGCGCGTCTTGAGGAAACTGCCGATCCACGTGGTGCTCTTGGTCGGGGCCTTCACCATGATTCTGCCCTTCTTCTGGATGATCTCCACCTCGCTCAAGACTCCCCAGGAGATCTTCCGCTTCCCGCCGACCTGGGTTCCCGAGAAGCCGATCTACGCCAACTACGTCCAGGCCTGGCGGGAGGTGCCCTTCCCAAGGTACTTCCTCAACACCATCATCATAGCGGCCTTCTGCCTGGTGGGCGACATCGTGACGTCCTGTCTTGCGGCCTACGCCTTCGCCAAGTTCGACTTTCCAGGCCGGGAGGTGCTCTTCCTCTTCTTCCTCAGCATGATGATCGTGCCGGAGGCGGTCTACCTGGTGCCGTCCTTCATAATCCTGTCGCGGCTGGGCTGGGTGGACACCTACGCGGCGCTTATCGTTCCCTGGCTGGCGCAGATCTTCAGCATCTTCCTCTTGAGGCAGCAGTTCAGGACCATCCCCAACGACTACTACGACGCGGCGAGGATTGACGGCTGCAGCCGCATGGGCTTCCTGTGGCGGGTGCTGGTGCCGCTTTCCAAGCCCACCGTGGTGACCATCGGTCTCTTCTCGGTGTTGGGCTCATGGAACAGCTTCATCTGGCCGTTGATCATGACCAACAGCGACAAGCTGCGGCCGATTCAGGTAGGTCTTTCCTACTTCGCGCAGGAGCAGGCGACCGAGCACGGGCTGATGATGGCCGCGGCCACCTTCTGCATCACGCCGGTGATCCTGCTTTACTTCCTTGCCCAGAAGCAGGTCATCGAAAGCTACGCCAAGAGCGGCATAAAGGGATAGCGGCGATGAGAGCGGCTGTGAGAGGGACGATGAGAGGGACGGCGGGTCCGGATGCGGGCAGCGGGGACGGTCGGGCAGCGCGGCCGGTGCGCAGGCGCGCCGCGATCGGTCCGGCGGTGGCCGTGGCCCTGATTGCCCTGATTGCCCTGGCGGCTCTCTCCACCTGCTCCCGGCAGGCGAGCCAGGACAGCGTGGTGCGGGTGACCTTCTGGCACGGCATGGGTGGACCCTTGGGCAGGGTGCTGGAGAGCCTGGTCCAGGAGTTCAACGACACCCACGACGACATAGAGATCGTGTCGGTCTCGATGGGCACCTACAACGCCTTAAGCCAGAAGATAATGGCCGCGGTGGCCGCCGGTAAGCCCCCGGTCATGGCCCAGGCCTACGAGAACTGGACGGTGGAGCTTATAATAAGCAAGAGCATCGTCCCCGTGCAGAAGTTCATAGACGGGCCGACGGGCTTGAGCGCCGAGAGCTTCGCCGACATTCTGCCGGTCTTCATCGAGAACAACCGCTGGGACAACACCATCTGGTCGTTCCCCTTCAACAAGAGCGTGCGGGCGCTCTACTACAACAAGGATCTCTTCACGGCGGCCGGCCTGGACCCCGAGCGTCCGCCGGCCAACTGGGACGAGTACCTGGAGTTCTCGCGCCGGATAACCCGGGACCTGGACGGCGACGGCACGCCCGACGTGTGGGGCACGGCCGGGCAGATAAACGCCTGGACCTTCGGCAATCTGCTGCTGGAGAATGGGGGTCGCTTCCTGGACCCGGAGACCGATCTGGTGGCCTTCGCCGGGCCGGAGGGTGTCGGGGCTCTGGAGTTCATGAAGAAACTGCTGGCCGACAGCGTGGGATTCCTGGCCGCGGGCTTCGAGTATCAGAACGACTTCCTGGCGGGCAAGGTTGGCATGATCGAAGGCTCCACGGTGTCGGTGGCCTTCATGGAAGGCAAGTACCACTTCCCGCTGGGGATCGCTCCCATACCCGCGGGCAAGGTCAAGGGCATAACAATCGCGGGTACCAACGTGGTGATCTTCTCCGAGGCGAGCCGGGAGGAGCAACTTGCGGCCTGGGAGTTCATCAAGTGGTTCACCGATACCGAGCAGACCGCCAAGTGGGCGGCCGGCACCTATTACGTGCCGGTGAGGCGCAGCGCTCTTGAGACCGAGGCTCTGGCCGCCCGGTTCGCGGCCTATCCCGGTCTGAGGGAAACCTTCGACCAGTTGGAGTACGCCAGCTTCGAGCCCAAGATCGCCGGCTGGTACGCCGGGCGGCGGTACCTGGACGAGCGGGCGATCGAGGTGGTCCTGAAGGGCGACGAGGACGCCGCGACGGCGCTGGGCAAGGCCGCGGCCAAGGCCAACGCCGAGATCACCCGCCTCAAGCGGCTGCAGGAGAAGTTGGGTCTGGGCACCGACAGCTGACGCGGCAGAGGCGCCGAAAACCACTGCGCAGTTGACCGCGCCCGAGTTCGGTATTAGAATAAACGGTCTACAAGGAGATCCGATGGTGATGCGTCTGACCGCGGTGGGATTGGTGTCGCTTGCGGTTGCCTGCCTGGGGGCCGGCTCGGGCCTCGCGTACACGGTCTGCGACGTTCAGCAGTACGATCCCTCCACCGGCTATTCTCCCTTCAAGGACCAGACGGTCACCCTCACGGGCATCGTCACGGTTCCCTCGGGGGTCTTTCTCACCGACCGCACCTCGATCTACATGAAGGACCTTGGGTCGGAAGGCTGCGGCATCAACGTCTACTCCGCGCCTTCCTCGGCGGTCCAGGGCATTCTCTTCGGAGACACCCTCACCGTTACCGGCCAGATACAGGAGTACGTCTCCGGTGCAGGCAACGGCGCCACCACCGAGATCGTCTTCACCGCCGCCACCAATGTCTCGCGGGTACCCGGGCCCCGGCCCGATCCCGAGATCATGGACACCGGGGCGGTGGGACGCGAAGCCAACGAGGGCAAGTTCGTGCGGGTGACGGGCAGGCTGGTGGGTGCGGTGCTCTCGCGCAGCTTCGTCATTGATGACGGCACCGGCGAGCTGGAGATATTCGACCTTGGAGAGAATTTCACCGCCGATCCGGTCTGGACCGGTCTGCAGTTCGGCGACGAGGTCACGGTGACCGGGGTGGTGACCCAGTCCGACGGCGATGCGCCCTACCTGAGCGGCTACAGCCTCTCGCCGCGGCTGCCGGAGCTCGGCGACGTTGTGACGCCTCAGTGCATTCCCGGCGGCGCCCCTGCGGCCATGGTGAGATTGAGCAAGGCCTTGTTCAATCCTGCGGACGGCGAGAAGGTGAGGATAACCTACAACGGCCCTGACGGCGTCCGGCTGAGGCTCAGGGTCTTCGATGCTTACGGCCGGTGCGCGGCCGATCTCGATGACGAGATCTCGCTGTGCGGGGAGCGCGACCTGCTCTGGGACGGCCGCAACGAAATCAGAGAGCAGCTCCCCGTGGGGCTTTACCACGTTGTGGTAACCGCGACCGATCCCAAGTCCGGCGCCGCAACCCAGCAGGTTCTGCCGCTGGTTATAGGGAGGCGCCTGGAATGAGAGCGGCGGCGGCATTCGCGATCGCGGCGCTTTGCGCCACGTGGGTAGCGTCGGCCGGGGCAGCGACGGTCCCGATTTCCGAGGCCAAGGCGATCAACGCGACCGGGACGGCCCTCATGGCGGGCCAGACCGTGACCGTAGCCGGCGTGGTGACGGTGGCGAGCGGCGCCTACTCGGCCGCCGACCTTGACGTCTACATACAGGACGCCACGGCCGGCATCAACATCTACAAGAAGGACGCTGGCTACTTCGGGCTGGAACTCGGCGACAGCGTGGTCGTCACGGGCATCATCAGTCAGGTGGGGGCGCGGCCCTCGAGGGGCAATACCCGGCTCACCGTGGGAGCCATCACCGACCTCACAGTGGCCGGCAGGGGCACTCTCCCCAGGCCCCGGACCGTGACCGGCGCGATGCTGGCGGCGGACGCCGCCGCGCCGCTCGAGACCTACGAGGGGCTGCTGGTGAGGGTGGATGGAGTGACCTTCTTGGCGGCGGACTGGCCGTCCGCCGACACCGACAAGGACCTCGCCGCGGCCGATCCGACGGCGAGCGTGAAGCTCAGGATAGACAAGGACACCGACATTGACGGCTCAGCGCCGCCGCGCCAGCCGTCGATCGTGGTGGGAGTGGTGGTGCAGGACGACGGCACCTCGCCGGTGCTGTCGGGTTACGGCCTGTGGCCCCGGGCCAGGGCAACCGACTTCCTGGCGATGGGGGCCGGGTGCGGCGCGGCGGCGCTGGAGCCGTCCGTCATAGAGAACACCGTCGAGAGCTTCGACCTGGCGGTGAGTCTCACCGGCAACCTGGCCGACACCATAACCGCATTCACAATCGATCTGCCCCTGGCCGACGGTTGGGCCTGGACCGGCGGCGTGAGCCTTGCCGGTCCCGGGCTTGAGGGCGCTTCCTACGACGTCACGCCGACCGGGGTGGCGGTGAGCGGAGCCGCCATCAGCGATGACCTGGCGACCTTCGGCACCGTGACCTTCGCGGGCATGCGTCCGCCGGCTGCGCTCGTGGCCTCGACGGTCGTGGTCCGGACCTCAGTTGACGGGGCGGAGTTCGAGGAGATTGTGCGCCAGCCGGTCCTGAGATCGGCCTATCCCGCGCCCAACGTTGTGATAAACGAGATATTCCCCAGCGACGCGGCCGGCGCAAGCGACGCCTTCGTGGAGCTCCGCAACCTCGGAGCCTCCACGGCCTATCTAGGCGGCTTCGCCTTGACCGAGGCGCGTCCTGTTCCCTACTGCGGGCTTGAGGTCCGCCACGTCTTCGGCTCGGGCGATACCATCCCGGCCGGCGGCTATCTGGTGATTGCGGCCTCGGCCGACGGCTTCACGGCCCGCTTCGGCTTCGCGCCCACGATCGTTGCCCCCACAGCCCCCCTGGGGCGCACAAGCGGGGACGGCGCTACCGTGGGTGGTGCGGAGGTCTACGAAGTCGTGGCGCTGTGGAGCGACGCCTCCCTGGATAACCTGGTGGATTTCGTGGAGTACCGGGACGGCCAGACATCCGGCGAGGACCTGTGCGGCCAGTTCGGCGCAGCCACCGACGGCTATCCCTATCTTCCTCCAAGAGGCTACGCGCTGGTCGGCAAAGACTTCGATCCCTGCTGCCCGTACCAGGCCCTCAGCGGCACGCCTACCCCGGGCGCCGCGAACGCCTCGAGCTACCTGAGCCCGACCATTGAGGCCGTCACTTCCCGTGATCAGCACGTAGTCGAGATCTCCTTCAGCGAGCCCATGGGAGCCGACGGCCTGACCACGCTGTCCAATTTCGAGGTCAACGGCGGGGCCGCGTTTGCGGTCTATCCCTCGACCACCCGGGACAAGGCCCTGCTTCTGGTCGACAGCCTGCCCGGCGGCGTCTCCACCCTGGAGATCGGGGGGGTGGTAAGTTGGGCCGGCGTCGAGATGCGTGACACCTCCGTTGCCTTCAGCCGCGCGACAGCGATCACCGATCCGGTCTGCGCGATCCAGGCGTACGACGCCAAGGGCTATTCGGCGCTCAACGGCAAGTCGGTCTCGCTCTTCGGCTTCATCACCGTGCCGCCGGGGATCTTTCAGCCGTCCTACCAGTCGATCTACGTGCAGGGCCTGGACGGCTGCGGAGTCAATGTCTTTTCCTACGAACGATCAAGCCCCGCGCCCCGCCTGGGCGACCTGGTCTACCTCACCGGCGTGGTGGAGGAATACGTCTCATCGAGCGCGGGCAGCACCACCGAGATCTTCATGTCCGCGGAGACCGCCCTCGAGATCAGATCCGCCGGCTTCCCCGAACCCACGGCTCCGGTGCTTGCGACCGGCGAGGTGGGCCGCGAGGAGAACGAGGGCAGGCTCGTGGCCACCGAGGGGGCCATCGTGAGCACCTCCGACTACAGCTTCTACATTGACGACGGTTCGGGCGGCGTCCAGGTCTATCAGAACTACACGCCCGTAGATTTCACCAGGTTCCGCACCGGCCAGTACGTCCGCGTCAAGGGCGTGATACTCCAATACGACTTCACACTGCCCTTCCTGGACGGCTACGAGCTGGTGCCACGCTATGAGAGCGACATCGAAATCGTGGAGGACGCCTTCCCCTCGGGCGCGACCCTCGAGGTCACCGGGGGCCTCTTCTGCCCCTCCTGCGGCGACGAGTCGATCGCCGTGCGCTTCGGCGCCCCGGCGCTGAGCTCGGTGGCCCTGCGGGTCTTCGACGGGGCCGGCAGGCAGGTGGGGACCATCTACAGCGGCGCCAGCACCGGGGAGCGGGAGTTCTTCTGGACCGGCCGGGACGACGAGGGCAAGCCGCTGGCCGCGGGACTTTACATCTGTCACCTTGAAGCCGTGGAAGCCAACACGGGACGAGCGATCACCAAGAGCGCGCCGATCGTGATCGGCACGCGCCTAAAGTAGGAGGAGACTCGAGTGCGGGCCAAGACCATTCCGCTGGCGGTTCTGGCGCTCGCCCTGACCGGGAGCGCAGCGCACGCCTACATCTTTGACGCCCTGGACGTGAGCAGCAAGGCCAGAGGGATGGGCGGGGCGTGGACCGCGGGTGCCGACGACGCTTCCGCCGTCTACTACAATCCCGCCTGCCTGCCGACGGCGGCGCTGCCGAGCCTGTCGGCGTCGTACCTGAAGCCCAACGGCCAGGAGTTCGAAGGACTGGCCTACGTCGCTCTCGCCGCGCCGGTGGCCAAGTCCCAGGCCGTGGGGGTGAGCTTCCGGCGGTTCGGGGTGGTAGGCGCCCTGGTCTTCGACGAAGACCTGGACAGATACGTCGAGCGGGATCTCCTGGGCGAGAACACCTTCAGCGTAGCGCACGGCATGGCCCTGATGCAGGACATCCACTCGTCGCTATCGGTGGGCTGGTGCGTCAACATCTACAATCTCAACTTCGGAGACTACAGCTCCCTGGGAAGCGCCACGACCTTCGGCCTGGACCTGGGCTTCCTCGGCACCCTGAGGGAGCGCACCAAGATCGGTTTCCTCTTGAAGAACGTCAACGAGCCCGAAGTCGGGAAGTACACCAAGGAGCCGCTGCCCCAGTGGATAAGCGCGGGCGCCTCCTACACGCCTTACTACGGAGTGACGACGGAGCTCGACCTGAGGGCCCTGCGCGGCGAGGACGTCGAGGTCCACATGGGGATGCAGTTTGCGCTCACGGAGTTCCTGGACACCCGCTTCGGGTTCGCGACCGGGCCCAATTCCCTCACGGGGGGCTTCACCCTGAAGCGCGGCATTGCGGACTTCCCGTTCGAGGTCAACTACTCGTATTCCAGTCACTCGGTGCTGCCAGGGACTCACCACGTCTCGGTGGGGCTGGCCTACATCAAGTGATGAAGCGGATGAAGATGAAACAGACGAACACAGGACGCTGGCTGCTCTTCGCGGTTCTCTCAGGCGTCTGGCTTGGGCTGGCCGCGCCGCTTGCCGCCGCGGACTCGATCGATCTCAACTCGGCGACCCTGGAGGAAATAGAGGCCCTGCCGGTGCCTTCCGAGGTCGCCCGCGCCATCTACGACACCCGGGAGAGCCGCGGCTACTTCAAGAGCGTCTACGATCTGATGAAGATCGCGGGCATGGACCCGGCGCTCTTGGAGACCTTGAAGCCCCTGGTGAGGATCGAGCCCGTCGCGGTGGATGAGTTCGCCCGGGACATGGGCGAGGCCCAGCGCAACATAAGAAGCTGGGGCTCCTCCGAGGGCAGCAACGAGGGCCTGATTGATCTCTGGATAGACATAGCCAAGGACCGGCCCAACATCAATACCGCAGGTCTCTACGACCTCATGAATCTGCAGAACATCTCACCGGTGGACGCCGTGGCGATCGTCAACCACCGCAAGGCCATCGAGAGCTACCGCAGCCGGCGCGACCTGCGCTACACCCCCGGCCTTTCCGGCTGGGGCTACATGAACGCGCGCTCGCTGGTGCGCTACGAGGACACCGAGAAAAAGGGCGAACTCCACGGCCGCTATCAGCTGAGGGTTCGCGGTTCGGCGTTCGATTCCGACGTGGCCGAGCTCTTCGAGGAGGACGTCTATCCCGCGCTCGGGGTCTCGGATACCTGGTACGACAGGCTGGGCCTGGCGAAGACCCGACCCGAGGTCACCCAGAAGCTCTTCACCAAGTACTACCTGGGAGAGAAGGTCACTGCGCGCGCCGGGGGATTGATCTGGCGCGCGAGCGGCGAGCGCGACCTCGCCCAGCACGGCAAGGGCTTCGCGGGGCTCGAGGGCCTCTCGGTGGGCCCGGTCTCGCTGGAGAAGATCTACGTGGGGGACTATCTGGTCTCCTTCGGCCAGGGCCTGGTGATGGAGAACAGCGACTACTTCAAGTCGCGCAAGTCGGGCTACTCCTTCGACACCCGCTACTACGGCGTCCTGGGAGACATGTCGCGCAGCCGCGAGTACAAGCTCACCGGCGTGGCCGGCCAGGCCACGTGGGGGCGCTTGAAGGGGATCGGCTTCTACTCCGACGACTGGAAGGACGCCGTCCTTAACGACGACGGCTCGGTCGCCTCCTACATCACCATAGATCCCGAGATCGATAACGCCACCCTCGCCAGGTACGGCCTGCCCGCCATGAAGGACGCTCTGCACGAGCAGACCTACGGTGGCAACCTGCGGGTGGTCCTGAGCCCCGGCACTCACGTGGGCTTCTCAGGCTACGAGGCCCGGTATAACCGCCGATTCGATCCCGAGGGCGGCGAGGCCGTGATAAGCCGCTTCGACAAGGTCACCAAGCCCGACAACGAGATCTTCGCCTCCTACGCCAGCCCCGGGCAGTACCGCCGGGTCTACGGCATCGAGGCGCAGACCGTGTACAAGAACTACTGCGCCCAGGCCGAGTACGCCGAGATGGCCGTCAACGGGAGCCTCGCCAAGATGGGGGACGACCCGCACGCGCTGGTGGCCTCGCTGTGGTCGCAGTACAACAACCTGAACCTGCTGGTGCTCTACCGGGACTACAGCCTTGGCTTCGACAACCCCTACTGCAGGGGTTTCTCCAACTACAGCCGCTTCAAGGGCACCATCCTTGAGGATCAGTACTACCTCAACGATCCCCTCTACGGCCTGGTCTACGACAACTCCGTACAGCCGCAGGCCGAGCGGGGAGTGTATATGTCCTCGCGCTTCCGCGTCACCCAGAGCATCATTCCCAGGTTCGAGTACGACCGCTGGACGCGGGTCTCCGACGGCGCGTCCTATTCCAGGTTCGTGGCGAGCCTCGAGGCCAGGCTGGTCTACCCGTTGAGGCTCAAGCTCAGGCAGCAGTTCCAGGGCCGCAACCAGGACAACTCCCTGGCGCCCACCCGCTTCGATCTTAACGAGACGCGGATCGAGCTCGAGGCCCGGCTTTCGGATTACGACATGATCGAGTTCATGTACCTGAGGGGCGGCACCGAGTGGCCTCCGAGGCCGCGGCTGGTGGGCAACGCCGAGGCCGACGGGGACTACCCCGCGATCGGCCAGGCCTTCCAGCCCTCCAATGCGCTCCTGCTCCATGCCGAGCACAATTTCACGGATGCCCTGAGCGTCAGCGCCGGCGCCATAGGCTACAGCGGCTTCGTGTGGTTCTTCGAGGAAAGCGAGTTCCAGGCCCTGACCCGGGACAACTCCCTGCGGTTCTGGTTCTCGATCGAGGACCGGCTGTCGCCCAAGCTGTGGCTTGAGGCCAAGGTGGCGTTCGACAGGGGCCTGCCCGTGACCAACACCGACGTCAGAAAATACAACCAGCCTTACGGCAGCTCGATTGACGCCGACCTGGTTTCCAAGAAGGACAAGTACTTCCGGATCCAATTGGACTACATGTGGTAGAAGGGGGTCGCACCAAATGACAAGAAGCGGGATGGGCGCAGCGGCGGGCGCGTTACTGGCCTTGGCCCTGGCGTCCTCAGCGTGGGGCTACGGCTATCTTGATCTGGGCATCGGTCCGGGAGTCTTCCAGGGCTCGGCGCGGTCGGCCGGTATGGGCGAGATCGGCGTTGTCGGCGAGCGAGGCCCGATGGGCGTTGCCCTGAACCCGGCTCTCGCGGCCTCGGAGCGCCAGGCGGCGATCACCTACCGTGGGGTTTCCATCAAGGAGGACTGGGCCTTCCCGGCTTACGACAGCTTCGACGCCCTCCTGGGCTACAACACCTACTCGGCCAATTCCAACGCCTATCACGACTTCGCGGCAGGGGCGAGCCTGGGCGCCTTTGAACGGGCCCTCGGGATATCGGTGGGCCTTGCCCTGGGGACGGCCCACGACTTCGACTATGACTACGCCGAGCAGGTGATAGACCGGACCTCTACCGCTCAGCCGCCGGACCGGACCATCGCTCGGGACTGGATCGAGGGATCGGGCGAGATAACGTCTCTTTCGGTGGGTTTCGCCCGGCCTGCCTCGGACAGGGTCAGACTGGGTGTGGGGTTTGACTACCTTTACGGCGAGCAGACCCTGGGGACCGCCGTGTTCTTCGCGGACCCGGCCAAGGTGCCCTGGGAGAGCGGCACCCCCGAGACCGCGAGCGTCTTCTTGGCCGAGGACCTCACCGGCATCCGCTTCAGTCTGGGCGCTCTGGTAGAACTCCACCAGCGGGTTTCGCTGGCCGCCACCTACAGGACAAAGTCTGAGCTGGACGGAGTCGTAGCGGCGAGCGTCCCCGGTCCTGACAGCATACTTGTGAGTCCCTCAGCCGATGTCATGCTGCCGGCCTCCTTCGCCGTGGGCGTGAGCTACAAGCCCATGAACGAGCTGGCGACCGTGGTTGAGGGGAACGTCATCTACACCCGTTGGAGCGACGCCACCAACCCGACCGGCATCGGGCCCACGCCGGATGATACCTACGAATGGCACATCGGCGTGGAGCACGTCTTCTACAACCAGCGACCATTGCGATTCGGCTTCCTCTACCGGCCGTCTCCCAAGGACAAAGAGACCGCCGAGTCGGCGGTGACCGCGGGCACCGGCTTTCAGGTCTCCGGCTTCGACATCGACCTGGCCGCCAAGGTGGGCTGGAAGCAGTACCGCTGGGGCGATCTCTTCGCGGACGACCTGTTCGGCGCCAAGCGCCGTCAGGGCGCCGACCGCGTTACCGAAACCACGATGGGCGCCACGGTGTCCATCACGCGCAGGTTTTGACCATGACTCTAACTCAAGATCATCTTGTGCGCGGCGTTTGGGCTTCAGCGACAGGCCGGGAGCTGATGCCGGGTAGGGTATCGGGGCTGCTTGCGAGCCTGGCGCTGAGCCTGAGTCTTGCTTTGCCGGCGCTTGGCGCTGACGCCGCTCCGGGCCCCATAGGCATAACCATCATGCACTCCAACGACGTCCACGGCGGGATAGATCCCGAGGGTGCGACCTTCATGGACGAGGAGTTCCCGCCGCTGTTGGGTGGGGGGTCGTCCCTTGCGACCCTGGCCGCGGACTTGAGGCATAAGGCGGAGGCTCAGGGCGACGGTCTCTTGCTGGTGGACACCGGGGACATCTGGCAGGGTACCCCGGTTGGCAATTTCAGGGGCGGTGAGGTCGTGATCGAGTTCATGAACATGGTGGGCTACGACGCCTGGGTGCCCGGCAACCACGATTTCGACGCCGGCCTGGACAACGCCCTCAAGCTCTTCAAGATGGCCAAATTCCCGGTGCTGGGCGCCAATTTCGTGAAGAAGGCCACCGGGGAGATACCGTCCCCGCTCGTGCCCTATACCATAGAGACCGTAGCCGGCATCAAGCTTGGCATAATCGGAGTCATAACTGAAGAGACCGAGTTCTACTCGGCTGGCCAGAGCCTCGGCGACTACGACTTCACCCCGGTCAAGCCCGTGGTCGAGCGATACATCGCCGAGCTCAGGCCGCAGGTGGACCTCATCATGGTTCTTGGCCACTTGGGGCTCCCCTACGACGCGGCCGCGGCCTACAAAGAGATGATAGAAACCGGAGTCGAGCAGAAGATCCGCTGGGGCATGAACGCCATGGAGCTGGTCCATCATGTCCCAGGGATTGACGTCCTGGTGGGCGGTCACATCCACGTCGGCTTCGAACGGGGCTGGGAAGACCCGGTTACCCACACCATCGTACTCCAGACTTACGGCCGGGGCACAGGCGTCGGCGTCTACAAACTCCTGGTCGACCGCGGCACCCGCAAGATCGTGGGCTACGACCTTCCCGAGGCCGAGGGCTCTATCATCACGCTCTACGAGGACGAGTACTGGCCCGAGCCCGAGATCAGCCAATACCTCTCGGCCAAGATAGACACGGCCGAGGTCGGCATGGACGAGCCCATCGGCCGCGCCGTGACCGATCTGACGCGGGTGGGGGTCGGGGAGTCGGTGTTGGGCAATCTTGTGACCGACGCCATGCGCGAGGCCGTGGAGGCCGACGTGGCCTTCACCAACCTGGGCGGCATCAGGGCCAACATCCCCGCCGGGATCATAACCCCGCGGGAGGTCTTTGCGGCCATACCCTTCGAGAACCGGGTGGTCTATTTCGAGATGACGGGCTCCTACTTGAAGCACGTGCTGGAGTGGCGGGTGAAGGGCATGAGGCAGGGGGCCTACGTTTCGGGGGTCCAGATAGTCTATAGCCGCGCCCTTCCCGACTTCGACCGGATCACTGTCTTGACGGTGGGCGACAGACCCTGGGACCCCGACAGCACATATCGGGTGGCGACCACGGACTTCATAGCCTCCGGCAACATCGGCCTGGAGTTCCTGGCGGATTTCGACCCTCAGTACGTCCGCACCACCGACATACTCATGAAGACCGCCGTTGTGGATTATATAAAACGTCACTCGCCACTGGAGCGCGCGCTCGAGGGCCGTTTCGTGAGGGACGACACCTCCACCTACTCGGAGGAGATTTTGAAGGCCGCCCCTCGGGTGAAGGCCCTGGAGACCATCACCCACTAGGCCCGAGTCCTGCCCGGAATTCGGTTGAAATCCTGCCGTCCCTGTGGTATACTGTACTTGCAAAGTGTAAGTCGCATTCACAACAACCAAGGGGGTAGTGCCCCCGTGTAAGGAGGCTGCAATGCGTCGCATTGCTCTTGCAGGTTTGGTATTGCTTCTCGGGGCTTTGGGGTTCTCGGGCATCGCGCTCGGCGCGAGCGCGGGCGATGTCCTCATCAACGAGCTCTACGTCAACCCCGGCGAGTTCTTTGACGGCTGCGAGTATATCGAGCTCTACAATACCACGGGCTCGGCCATCAACCTAACTGACTGGGTGCTCACGGGCACCGAGTACGACAATCTCTGTAAGGAACATCACCACAAGTTCCCCTCGGGCACCACGATTGCCGCCTACGGCTACCTGGTGATCGCCCGTGACGACACTACGGCTGACGCCGGGAGCCCGGGCTTCTATACGGTCTTCGGCTTCCACCCGGACCTTGAGATGTACGACTCCGACCGGTATTACGAGAAGGACGGCCCGGCGCCCAACACCATCTGCACGAATCCGGACGCCAACGACAACCAGATAAGACTTATCCCGGGCACCAGCGACTACGCCAAGACCTGCGGCACCACCTACAACAAGTACGAGGCCTTGTGGCTCTACGCCGACGCCGCGATGACGAACCTGATTGACGCCGTGGAGTACCGGGACCCCGCCTACTGCAGCGGCGATGCCTGCGCGGGTGTTGGCACCTCGGACAACGACGCCTTCAACCAGCTGCCGCCCGAGAACGTCAGCCTGGGCCGCGACCCCTCGAGCACCGACACCGGCAACTCCGCCAACGACCTCTACTTCGAGGCCGCCACTCCGAAGGCCCAGAACACCTTCAACAATCCGCCCGACGTGTGGACCCTGAGGTCCACGCCGTGCGTGCCGCTGTCCACCGACAGCGTTGAGGTTTCGGTGTATGCCAAGGACACCGACGGCATCTCGTCGGTCAAGTGCTATTACAGCGTCAACGGCGGCGCTTTCTCCAACCTCACGATGTCCGCCGCCATGGGCGACAGCCTCTACAAGGGCAAGATCCCGCCCCAGGCCGACCAGAGCATGGTCAGGTTCTACGTGACGGCTACCGACGCCAACGTGGTTCCGGCTACTGCAGTGTATCCGGGCGACGCGCCATCCGGAGCCTACGCGTACAGGGTGGGGCTGCAGCTGGTCTCCGACGTTCAGTACGTGGACATAGGCGGTGACTCTTCGAGCTACGCCGGCACGGTGGTGAACCTGGCCGGTACCGTGACCGCAGGCCGTGGGATCTACGGCGACAACGTGTTTGTGATCCAGGACGGCTCGGGCCCCTGGAACGGCATTTACATCTATGACGCAACCGCCTCGGCCCCCGCCGAGGAGGGCGACAGCGTGATCGTTTCCGGTTGGGTTCAGGAGTACCGCCGGGTGACCTACGACACCCTGAGAACCACCGAGATCTACATGTTCAGCAGCTGCTACGAGGAAGTGGCCGCGGGTCGCCCCGTTCCTGATCCCGTGGTGGTGACCACGGCAACCCTGACGCCCCTCAACACCGCCGAGGCCTACGAGGCGGTGCTGGTGAGGGTGGAGAACGTCACCGTGACCGACGACAGCCTGGGCTACGGCGAGTGGCAGATCAACGACGGCTCGGGGGCGTGTCGCTGCGACGACCTCTCGGGCTACTTCTACACCCCCAATACCGGCGACCAGCTGGACGCCGTGCAGGGCATTATGGACTACGGCTACGGCAACTACAGGCTGCAGCCGAGGTGGAGCGAGGACATCATCGGCCCGCCAATGATCTTCAACCTGGTCTATGCGCCCCACGCGCCCACGGCGTCGGACCAGATCACGGTGAGCGCCAAGGTCAAGGCGACCTATCCCATCACCGACGTCAAGCTCTTCTACAACACCACCGGCGGGGCGACCTTTGACAGCCTGGCCATGACATCACCCGACAGCATCTATACGGCGGTGATAGGGCCATATGCCCTTGGCACCACGGTGTACTACTACGTGCGGGCGACCGACAATCAGCCGATGATCGCGCGCAAGCCGGCGGCCGGCACCTACGATCTCTACGTCGGCATGAAGACCATCTACGACGTGCAGTACGTGGTGGCCCCCGCCGACAGCTCGCCGCTTGCGGGCAAGCCCGTCAACATCGCGGGCATTGTGACCGCCGCGACCGGCGAGTACAGCGACTTCTACTTCTTCATCGAGAACCACTACGCCCCCGGCACCCCGGCCTACAAAGGCGTCAAGGTCTTTGACCGCACCGGCACCGTGGTCGTGGCCCGTGGCGACAGTGTGACGGTCTCGGGCGACGTGGATGAGTACTACGGCGAGACCGAGATTCAGATGTTCTTCTCCGGGGCGATTACAATTCACTCCAGCGGTAACGACGTCCCCGCCGCCTATTCGGTCACGACGTCGTCCATAGCGACCGGCGAGCAGTGGGAGGGAGTGCTGGTCTCCGCCCGCAACGCCGAGGTCACCAATCCCGCAGCCGGCTTCGGCGAGTGGCTCATAACCAACGGCGCCGCCGCCGATACCTGCAGGGTGGGCGACATTGCCCCCTACGCCTATGTGCCCAGCCTCGGGGACGACGTCCACGTCACGGGCACGGTGATGTACGCTTACGACCTCTACACCCTCCAGCCCCGGAACGACGAAGACATCTGCGAGCCGGGTGATGCGGGTGCTGAGGACGACATCGTCCTGCCGAAGGAGATTTCCCTGGCGGTGAGGCCCAACCCGATGCTCGACGGCAGCCAGATAAGGTACGCCCTGCCGAGCGCGGGCCAGGCCGACCTCAAGGTCTACAACGTCAAGGGCGAGCTCGTAAAGACCCTGGCGAGCGGCAAGGCCGATGCCGGCGAGCACCATGCGGCCTGGGACGGCACCAACGCCCGTGGCTACAGGGTGACTTCAGGCATCTACTTCGTGAGGCTCGAGACCAAGGCGGGATCGGCCGTAACCAAGATCGTGGTTGCCAAGTAGAACACTGGCATAGACTTAGCCGGGTGAGGGAGGGGGCCTTGAAGGCCCGCCGAAATCTGTTGAAAACTCGGGCGGGCTGTGGTAGGATTGTAGTACACCTGAGATGCAGTCTGAGTACGAGTGTTGAGCGCAACTATTGAGATCGGAAGGAGGTGGCGCTGAGCAGGAGTTACTAAGAGGTAAGGGCACTTGCTTTGGGATAGTGGGACGCTACGCTAACGTAGTAAGAGGAGGTAAGGTGGAGATGAAGAAGTTGCTCATGGTTGCTCTGGTTCTTTGCTTGGCGCCTGCTGCTTGGGCTGCCACCTATAACTATGGTTGGGAAGACTGCGGTACGGTTTTTTGCACGTACATTTCCGGTCAGATGATTTGCACCAACGCTGTCGCTCCCGATCCCATACACAGCGGTCTGCATTCCTTGAGGTGCGAGGATGCCGCTCCGTCGGGAACGCCGAATTCCGCTTGGGTGTGGATCCAGGGCCTGGTGGAAGGCGACATCGTGACCGGGAGTTTCTGGCGCTACGACATTACCCCGACCGGGGAGCCGTCTGCCCGCATTTGGTCGCATTACTATGACGGCACGACCGATCCCTGCACGAGTAACGGCAGCGCAAGCGGCCCTTCGGATTACGGTCCCGGCTTGGGTTGGGATCAGATCAGCTGGCAGGTTACTGTGGCGGCCGGCCACACGGGACTGGTTTATGAGATTCGCACCTACACCAACCCCGGCGCTGTGGTTTGGATTGACGACGCGTCCGTGACCGTTCCGGATCGCGGTGGCATCACCGTGATTTGGCCTGCGCCTGGCCCTTCGGCCACCGAAGAGACCACCTGGGGCAGCGTCAAGGCTCTGTATCGGTAGTTTGTCAGCTTAGACTGGCAATAAGGATGCCCCGTCTCGCAAGAGACGGGGCTTCTTCCTTTGCGGGCTTCCCCTCTTGTCCGGCACGGGCCGTAAGGCCCGCCAACTTGGGGCTTGGCCTCCGGCTGAGAGCGGTCTATAATCCCTGGCGATGATGAAGTCCTCGAGCGGCAGACGCGCCAGCAACCCCTACGCCTTCCGGTGGCGGCACGCCGTGGCGATCTTCCTCGTGGCGCTGGCCTTTCGCGCAGCCTATCTCTACGAGGCCGGCCAGCGGCCCGACTTCCAGGTCTTCTACATGGACGAGGAGTACAACCTGGAGTGGGCCAAGAGCCTCGCCACAGGAGTCTGGACCGCGCCCTACGATCAGCTCCGGGAGGCGCCCTACTTCCGGGCGCCGCTCTATTCCTATTTCCTGGCGGGCCTCTTCCGGCTCTTCGGCGTAAACACGCTGCTCGCGAGATTGATCCAGATTCTCCTGGGGTCGCTTTCGTGCGCTCTGGCCTATGCCCTGGCCACCAAGTGCCTGGGCCGGAGAGCGGGCCTCGTGGCCGGGGTCCTGTGCTCGCTCTACTGGGTTCTGGCCTATTTCGACACCCAGTTCCTGCAGCCCGTGCTGCTGGTGCTGCTCGTGCTGGCGGGATTCCTGCTGGCCCTGACGGCGGCCGAGAGGCGCGACGCCAGACTTGCCGGCGTGGCCGGGCTTGCCTTCGGCCTCTACGCCATAACCCGGCCCGAGATCCTGGTCTTCTTTCCCTTCGTAGTGTGGTGGGCCGTGAGGACTACCCGGGGCGCCATGGCGCTCGCTCGCCGCTGGTTTGTGACGGCCCTTGCCGCAGGCTTGCTGCTTCCGCCGGCGGCCGCCACCGTCCGGAACGGCATCGTCGCCCACGATTGGGTGATTGTGGCCAGCCAGGGCGGCGTCAACTTCTACATAGGCAACAACCCCGAGTCCAACGGCGCCCAGGCGGTGGTGCCCGGCACCCATGCCACCTGGTGGGGAGGCTACGAGGACACCCGGGCCATCGCCGAGCAAGCCGAGGGCAGAAGCCTGAAGCCTTCGGAGGTTTCCTCCTACTGGTACGGCCGCGGACTGGCCTTCATGCGGGGCCAGCCGGCGAAGTGGCTTGGCCTCACCCTCAAGAAGGCGATGCTCCTTGTGGGCAACCCGGAGCTGCCCAACAACGAGCCCTACGAGGCCCGCCGGAGCACCTACTGGAGCCTGCGCGTGGCGCCGCTGGGCTTCGGGCTTCTCCTGGGGCTCTTTGTCGTGGCGCTTCCGGGATGGCTCCGGCCGCGCCGGAGCCCCGCGGGCGGACTCGAGGGCGCCGCCGCGCCGCAAGACGCCCGGGCCGAGCTCCGCCGCAGCTGCCTCAGGCTGATGCTGCAGTTCCTGGCAGTCTATGCTCTCACCACGATCGCCTTCTTCGTCACCGGGAGATACCGGGTGCCGCTGGTGCCGCTGGTTGCCATGGGAGCCGCCGCCACACTTGTTGCAGCCTACGATCATCTCCGGGCCAGGCGCATGGCGGCCTTCGCGGTGACGGCGGTGGTGGTGGTGGCGGTCACGGGCCTCCTCGGCGTGGACTGGTTCGGCATGAGGAAGGCCACGACCGGCTTCGCGGCATACACTGACGCCCTGGACATGCTCGATACCGGCAAGACCGAGGCTGCAATAGCCAGGCTTGAAGCAATCCGGAAGGCGGGGTCGGTCCGGGCGCCCGAGGTGTACGTCTCGCTGGCCCGCGCCTATGTCAAGCGCAGCCTGCCCGAAGACGGCCGCGCCACTCTGGATGTCGCCGAGGAAGGGCTCGAGCGCTATCCGGAAGAGCCGGAGCTCCTGTGGTACGCATCGGTCGGCCACGTGGTCTTCAAGGAGTGGGACCTGGCCCGCGACCGCATAGAGCGCTACCTTGCCAGGAAGCCCGACGACCTGAGGGCTCTCCATCTAGGCTTCACCACCGCGATGGCCCAGGGCCGGCTTGATGAGGCGCGCGCCTTCTTCTCGCGGGCCGAAGCCATGGATCGGACCAATCCCATCGTCGAGAACATGCGCGCTCAGCTCGCCCCCCGACTCGCCCCTTAGAATTCCGTTGAAACCGGTCATCACCGGTGTTATAGTCAACCTGGTTCATGACAAGAGCGCGAGCAATCCGAGAGGGGGTTGGCACGATGCGAGTCCTCAAGGTATCGGCGGCAAGTCTATCGGCGGTGGCACTGGCTGCTCTGGCGGCTACGTGGCTCCTGATGTCGTGCGCCAGCCTGGACTTCAGCACTGACGTCCCGCCGGCCGCTCCCGCGCTCCAGCGTGACTCGCCGGATAGCCTGCTCGAGTTCTTCTGCAAGGCCCTCGAGGACCGGTCGATCGGCGCTTACGGCGAAGCCCTGATGGAGTCCTATCGCTACCGCTTCATGCCGCAGGACTGGGAGTCGGTGGGTGTCACCCCCGACTGGCCCTTCTGGGGCAGGACCGAGGACGTCGCTGCCATGGAGCGGCTGTTCGAGAGCGACATGCTGGTCTCGATCACCTGCGAGCTCTCCGAGGTCATGCCGTGGTTCTACGTTCCAGGCGGGCTCGCGATGATAGCCGATATCGACCTTAAGGTTGAGATCGACGACCCCCAGAAGGGCTGGACTATCTACTGGGTCCGCGAGAGCTGGCTTGAGTTTACAGTGAAGCCCGATCCCCTCAATACCGGGCTCTGGGTCATCAGCGAGATCGTCGAGGCAATCGAGCCCCAGGGCTGTGCGGGGCATCTCGTTGGGGCCCGGTCAGCCACCGAGGCTACCACTTTCGGATCGATCAAGGCCATGTTCAAGCAGGCGCCCGGGTAGAGAACAACCACAACTCTGGTTTTTTGTTCCGGTGTTGTTTAACTTCAACGTCAGGTCAGTGTCGAAAATCCTCTAGAGCTGCGTCAGTACCCACACTGACTGGGGGAGGTTCCAAAATG
>JBAQHK010000033.1:0-1556 GCA_049288275.1 bacterium
GCTCTAGCAAATCACTGATGTCGTACCCCTGGTCGTTATCGCACGCGTCGTACAGCCCATCCAGAATCTCCCCAAACACAGGCGCATACGGCTCTATCTGGCAGCCCTCCTTCGATGTCGGCGTCTCGTACACCCCGTGAGAGCTCCCGGCCACGCTCAGAATCAATAGGCACGCCAGGCCCACCAACCCCATCGGCTTCATTCTTGCTCACCCCCCTTCACGGGAAGAGGGTGGAGAAACAGATCTGCGCCCGTAGGGTCGAATCTCCGCCTGTCCTCATCTGTCGCCCAACCCCGCTCCTTCATCTGCCTGATTTGCTTCTCAACCTCGGCAATGTCCGCAGTCCGAATTGAGAGGATACCCCCCTCCTTCCAGATCACGAGTGAGCCCTTCTCCAGGCGCCGGGCATAACGCCCGATATTGCCTCTTAGATTCTCTGCAACTGAGGGCCGCGGCCCAGGCAACTCCCGAGGAATCGTGAATCCCGTGCCGTATGACTTGCTCTTCCAGAAAAGCTCGAAGCCGATGCCGCCCATCCTGATGGAATCCAACAACGAACTCGCCCTGAACATCTCCCCCGCCCGCGCAAGCATCGAGTCATACGCTACTCCCTCGACCAGTAGCCTGTGCATCTCGTCGGCAACCCCTGCCTGCAAGCGATACTCAAGACTGTCGGTCCTGCTCGGTATCCGCGTACGTGTTAGCGGCTCTCGCGGCTCCCGCTCCATCTTCGGTATGAACTGCACCCCATTCACCCATGCCGTGTCCCGCTCTATCACAAACACGTATGGCGGCTCCATCCGGTTGCCGTACAGGTACAATATCCCCTTATCCGCCACCGCCACCGTCTCCGGCACAGCAACCGCGGATGACACCGAGTCCGCCAGAGCATTCTCAACGGCCTCCCCCAACAGCGGCTCCCCCCAGCAGGTCGCAACCCACCCCACCAAGAGAGCACCAGGAGACAGCACCCTGAGCAATCTCATCGCCCGCCACCTCCGATCTGACGTTCCTCTCGGCGCTGAGTACTGGGGTGACCCGGGGGCCACGCCCGGATCACCCCACTCGCGCCCTTGGCTACCCCTGACCACCTTCGTCGTTCTTCTTGGGACAGCAGTCATTGTAAAAGCCCGCGAAGCACAGCTTGATCTGCCCCCAGCTGCACAAGACCTCCCTGATGTGGCTGGCATCCTCGGGCAGGAACCCCACCTCGATCAACTCCGCGTAGGAAGGCACATAGTCGTCTTCCCAGATGTCCGCCCGCACCATCACCCCCGAGGCCACCTCTATCTCGCCGATCTGCTCCACCGTCTTCTGCCGCCCCGCCACCTGCGCACTGCACCTCTCTTGCACATCGTACCACGTCTCTCCCGACACGGCGACCGTCGCCACAGCCAGCAGCAATCCCACCATGAACGCCAAGGCCCTCGCAGCCATAGCCGTACCTCCTTGAGGCTCTCTCGAGCTTCCTGCCGTCGCTTCCAAGCATCACTCAGATCCGGGCGCCCCCGAGTCACCCGAGCCGGCTCACCGGCCACAGCAGAGGGCAACAAGC
>JBAQHK010000034.1:0-21859 GCA_049288275.1 bacterium
ACTCAGGGCCCTCTTTCTGGGGATCAGGATCAAGGTTCGGGTGGTGGAGTCCGCTGGGCCCTGCGTGGACGTGCCGGACGACATCGCGGCTGTTGAGAAGCTGCTTTCAACCAGGGGCGATCGGTGATGGCAAAGTACGTCTTCGTGACCGGCGGAGTGGTGTCGTCTCTAGGCAAGGGCATAGCGGCGGCTTCCTTGGGGATGCTGCTGAAGAAGCGCGGTCTCAGGGTCACCCTTCAGAAGTTCGATCCGTACCTCAACGTGGACCCGGGGACCATGAGCCCATTCCAACACGGCGAGGTCTTCGTGACCGACGACGGGGCCGAGACCGATCTTGACCTCGGCCACTACGAACGGTTCATAGACGAGGACCTGACCCGCGACCACAACGTCACGGCCGGCCAGATCTACGACGCGATAATCGCCCGCGAGAGACGGGGCGACTACCTGGGCCGGACTGTCCAGGTGATCCCTCACGTCACCGACGAGATAAAGTCCAGAATCATGAAGGTAGGCGAGGCGCGGGGCACGGACGTCTGCATAAGCGAGATCGGCGGCACGGTCGGGGACATAGAGAGCCTGCCTTTCCTGGAGAGCATAAGGCAGATCAGGCTGGACCTGGGGCGGAACAACACGGTCTTCGTCCATCTGACGCTGGTGCCCTACATCGAGGCCGCGCGCGAGCTCAAGACCAAGCCCACTCAGCACAGCGTTCGGGAGCTCAGGGAGATAGGCATCCAGCCCGACATTCTGCTGTGCCGCACCGAGAAGTCGATCAGCGAGGACGCCAAGCACAAGATAGCCCTCTTCTGCAATATCCGAAAAGAGGCGGTGATCGAGGCCAAGGACGTGGAATCGGTCTACAGGGTCCCGATCGCGTTTCACGCAGGCGGCCTGGACAGCCTGGTGGTCTCCATGCTGAGGCTGACCTGCCCGGAGCCGGACCTCGCCGACTGGTCGGCGATGGTGGACAAGCTCACCCATCCCGGCGGGGAGGTCAGCGTGGCCCTGGTGGGCAAGTACACCGAGCTCAGGGACGCCTACAAGAGCATAAACGAAGCCTTCAGCCACGCGGGAATAGCCAACGACGTCAAGGTGGAGACCGACTGGGTGGCCTCGGAGCAGGTGACGCGCGACGTCGCCGAGAGGCTCTTCCGCGGCTTCGACGGCATCCTGATTCCGGGGGGCTTCGGCGAGCGCGGAACCGACGGCATGTTTGAGACCGTGAGGTATGCGCGGGAGAACGGCGTGCCGTTCCTGGGGATCTGCCTGGGGATGCAGTGCGCGGTGATCGAGTTCGCCCGAGACGCCTGCGGCCTTTCCGGCGCCAACAGCTCGGAGTTTGACTCCGCGACGCCTTATCCGGTGATTGATCTGATGCCGGATCAGCGCAACATAGCGCGCATGGGAGGCAGCATGAGGCTGGGGGCCTGGCCGTGTCACTTGAAGCACGACACCCTTGCGCACAGCGCCTACGGCTCGGACGTTGTGAGCGAGAGGCACAGGCACCGCTACGAATTCAACAACCTCTTCAGGGAGATGATGACCGCCAAGGGGCTGGTGGTCAGCGGCACCTCGCCGGACGGGAGTCTGGTGGAGATGGTAGAGCTCGCCGGCCACCCCTGGTTCGTCGGCTGTCAGTTCCATCCGGAGCTGAAGTCCAGGCCGGTCAGGGCGCACCCGCTGTTCAGGGAATTCATCCGGGCGGCCAAGGGATACAAGCTCAAGAACAGGCTGTTTGCCGGGAAGGTGTGACAGATGGGGGTATCCAGGGTCAGGATCAAGGACTTCGAGGTGGGGGGAGACCGGTTCACGGTCATAGGCGGGCCTTGCGTCATAGAGGACGTCGAGACCTGTCTGGAGACCGCAGGCCACCTCAAGGCAGTCGCCGAGGAGCTTGGCTTGAACTTCATCTTCAAGTCGTCCTACGAGAAGGACAACCGGTCCAGCGCGTCCGGGTACAGGGGGCCGGGTCTGGAGGACGGGCTGCGTATCCTGGCCGAGGTGAAGTCGCGACTCGGAGTGCCGGTGCTGTCGGACGTTCACTGCCGGCAGGAGGTGGATCGCGCCGCCGAGGTGCTGGACGTGATTCAGATACCGGCCTATCTCAGCCAGCAGACCGAACTGGTCCTGGCCGCAGGAATGACCGGCCGGGCGGTCAACGTCAAGAAGGGGCAGTTCGTTGCGCCCGAGGACATGAGGGCTGCGGTGTCGAAGATACGGAGCACCGGTAACACCAACATCCTGCTCACGGAGCGGGGCAGCTGCTTCGGGTACCGCAGGCTGGTGGTGGACATGAGGGCGCTGCCTATCATGCGGTCGCTGGATTGCCCGGTGATATTCGACGTGACCCACGCGGTCAGGATCTACGGCCATCCGTCGAGCGACCCTGCCGGGGGAGAGCCGCAGTACGTCCCCTGCCTGGCCCGGGCCGCGGTGGCCTGCGGTGCCGACGGCCTGTTCATTGAGACCCATCCCGAACCCAAGCGGGCCCTGTGCGACTCCGCGAGCATGTTTCCCCTGTCGAGAATCCACTGGCTGCTCTCGCAGGTTGCGGCCGTAGACCGGCTGGTACGGGGGTTCCCCGGTGAGTAGCCGTGGCCACTGAGCCCATCAAGATCAAGATGTTCGGCATGGATGTGGACGGCGTCCTGACCGACGGGGGCATAGGGTACGGGGACGGGAATCTGGAGATCAAACGGTTCCACGCTCACGACGGGATGGGAATAACCCTGCTTCGCCTGGCCGGGGTCACGCCCTTCCTGATCACCGGCCGGAGATGCGCCGCGGTTGATCGGCGCGGCCGGGAGCTCGGTGTAACCGAGATTCACCAAGGTGTGGAGGACAAGCTTGCATGCCTCAAGGAGTTGGCCGCGCGGCACGCCGCCGGACTTGGCGAGATCGCCTTCGTCGGCGACGACCTGCCTGACCTGGAGGTCTTGCGCAGCGTGGGGTACCCCGTCGCGGTCGCCAACGCCAGGCAGGAGATCAAGCAAGCGGCCAGGTTCGTGACCTCCGCCAGGGGGGGTGACGGCGCGGTGCGGGAAGCTATCGAGTGGGCGCTGCGACTCAACGGCCAGTGGGCCGATCTGGTGCGGGCCTTTCATGCCCGCAGACGCCCGGGAGATGCGAGTGGCTAAGATCGCTCGAAAGAAGACCGGGGGACGGCGTGGCGGAGCCGGGGCGAGGAGAGGCGCCGGGGCCGGGAGCAGCGCCGTGTTGCGGACCGCCCGGAGGGTGATACGGATTGAGGCGGAAGAGGTAGCACGCCTGGAGACAAGGCTTGGGGAGGAATTCGTCGCGGCGGTGCGGCTGATAGTAGCATGCATCGGCCAGGGCGGGAAGGTGGTCCTGACCGGCATCGGCAAGAGCGGGCTGGTTGCCAAGAAGGTGGCCTCGACCATGACCAGTACCGGCACCACGGCCTTCTTCATGCATCCAGTGGAAGCCGCTCACGGCGACCTGGGCATGCTGGGGCCGCGAGACGTGGTGATCGCCATCTCCAAGAGCGGCCTCAGCGAGGAACTGGCCGCTCTGGTGCCGACCTTCAGACGGCTGGGCATAAGGATCATTGCCATAACCGGGGACCCGGATTCGGCCCTGGCGAAGGACAGCGATCTGGTTCTGGATTCCAGCGTCAGGCAGGAGGCTTGCCCCTTCGGTCTGGCGCCGACCGCCTCGGCGTCCTGCGCGCTGGCGCTGGGCGATGCCTTGGCAATCGCGGTCTTTACCGAACGGGGCCTGAGGCCTGAGGACTTCGCGTTTCATCATCCGGGTGGGGCTCTGGGCAGGCGGTTGCTCTTGAGGGTGAGGGACATCATGCACTCCGGGGACGCTCTGCCCCTGGTGTGTGAGGGCGCCACGCTACGTGAAGCCCTGCTGGAGATAATCGGCAAGCGGCTGGGTGTGACCGGGGTGGTGGACTCGGAGGGCCGGCTGACCGGCATAGTCACCGATGGCGACATCAAGCGGATCCTCATGGGACACCCCGACGTCGAGGATATACGGGAGGTTCTGGTGGGTCGGGTGATGACACCCAATCCACGGACCATAGACGGCGACGCCCTGGTCACCAGAGCGATCCAACGCATGGAAGAGGATCCCCGCAAGCTGATCACCTGTCTGATGATCGTGGACCGAGATGGGCGCCCCACGGGCCTTGTCCACATGCACGACTGCCTCAGGGCCGGCATCGCCTAGCCGGCGAGGGAAGCTGGCGGGTCCTGTCGCCGATCACCCCCGACGTGCTCGCTTGGGCTGCGCTCGTCGGTGGTCCCCCATCGGCGCCACCCGCCTCGCGTTCGGGACCATCGTCGGGCCGAAGCCCTTCGCTCAGAGAACTGATATTCGCTACGGGCAATCGGCCCTTCCTCGGCCCCTAGCCATGGGGCGACGAAGGGGGGAAGAGCGCGGAGTGAATGTCAGTACTCTCAACGAAGCGCCTTCCCCGTGAGGAGCCCGAGATCTGAGCCGGAGCGCAGCCCCCGACCTAGCCGCCGCGGGGCTGGCACAGAACCTGCTTGACAGGGGTGACCGGCCTGCCTAACATCTAGGCATGAACGGTGAAACGCTGGATCTCGCTCGCCGGTGACCGTCATGCTGAAGCGCCTTCGCAGGTTCCTTGCCTTCTCTCTCTTGAGACAATGGGTCGGCCTTGCCCGAATTCTGCCCAGGCGCGTTGGCCGGCCCCTCTTCGGACACCTGGGAGGTCTGGCCTATCTGGTGCTGGGCCGGTCGCGGCGTGTGGCCCTGGTCAACTTGCGGCTCATCTACGGGCAGTCGTTGCCCGATAAGGAGATAAGCGCGCTTGCCCGCAGCGCCTTCGTCAATCTGGGCAGATTCGCTTACGATGTGGCGCGCTTGAGCAAGGCCGCGCCGCAAGGGCTGATGCGGTTGGTCAGCGCAACGGGCGTGGAGCATCTTGACCGTGCCCTGGCGCGAGGCAAGGGTGTGATAGCGCTCACGGGGCACGTCGGCAATTGGGAGCTTCTGGGGGCCTACCTGTCGCAGAGGGGCTACCGGATCAACGTGCTGGCGACCCGGATGAGGGACGACAGGCTGGATGATCTGATAGTGAGCATGCGGCGCCACGCGGGCCTCGCGGTCCTGGAGCGCTCGCGGGGGGTGAGGGAGGCTCTGAGGTGCCTCAGACGGGGCGAAATCCTGGGCGTGCTGATAGACCAGGACACGTCGGTGGACAGCGTGATAGTGGACTTTCTGGGCAGGCCGGCGAAGACCGCGGTTGGGCCGGTCAAACTGGCTGCGCGGACCGGCGCCGCAGTGGTGCCGATGGCGATGCTGGCGACCGACGACGGCCGCTACCGGATAGAAGTCAGGGAGCCGGTGGTGCTCAGTGGCCGCGATGACAGGGTGGCCGAGGACGTCGAGAAGTGTTCCAGGGCGATTGAGACCTTCATCCGAGCCGAGCCCTCTCAGTGGGTGTGGATGCACAAGCGATGGAAATCCGTGGTTCGAGAGCTTTACGCGTGAATCCAGTGGCGGCCGGTCTGGTCCTCCTGGCGCTCCTTGCGGGCTGTGCCAGGGAGGACGCGGGCTCGACAGGATCGGCACCCGCGCAGCCGATGCCCGATCAGGTGATCTCGGATTTCGGCCTTACCGAGACCACCGGGGGCACCAAGGACTGGAGCATGGAGGCGCTCAAGGCCTACGTGTACGACAAGCGCAACATCGTGGAGGCCGACCTGGTCAAGATCACCTTCTTCGACGAGCAGGGTGGTGTGCGGTCGGTTCTGACCGCCCACAGCGGCAGGCTCAACCGAACGACCAGCGACATGGAGGCGTGGGGCGACGTGGTGGTCACGGGCTCGGGTGGCGTGGAGCTGCGCAGCCAGAAGCTCTCCTGGGTCAGCAAGACGCGGCAGATAGTGTCCGACGATTCGGTAACGGTGATTCGGAGCGGAGATGTGCTCAGCGGTTGGGGCTTCAGAGGCGATCCCGACCTGGGCAAGTTCGAGATCCTGAGGGACATGAAGGCCACCATACGCGGGACGGCGGACCGGGGGGTCGGGCTGTGACAAGAGCCACGCTCCGAACCGAGGGACTGGTCAAGTACTACCGGGGGCGACGGGTGGTGGACGGTGTCTCGATCGAGGTCAAACAGGGCGAGATAGTGGGACTCCTGGGACAGAACGGGGCCGGCAAGACCACCACCTTCCACATGATAATGGGGCTGGTGCGGCCGGCCAGCGGATCGATCCACGTGGGAGACGCCGACGTCACCGGACTGCCCATGCACCTC
Source organism: bacterium (assembly GCA_049288275.1). Classification (GTDB taxonomy): domain Bacteria; phylum Arandabacterota; class Arandabacteria; order Arandabacterales; family Arandabacteraceae; genus JBAQHK01. Next base: position 6,260 of record JBAQHK010000034.1, read on the forward strand.
AGAGCGCGGATGGGAGTGGGCTACCTGTCGCAGGAGCCGTCGGTCTTCAGGAAGCTGTCGGTGGAGGACAACATCAAGGCGATTCTGGAGACCGTGGGAATCGGCCGGGAGGAGATCGCCTCGAGGCTGGTGGCATTGATGAAGGACCTGGGCATCGAGCACCTCAGGCGCTCCAAGGCGTACATGCTGTCGGGCGGAGAACGAAGGCGGCTGGAGATCGCCCGGGCGCTGGTAACCAATCCCAAATTCATGCTGCTTGACGAGCCCTTCTCGGGCATCGATCCGATAGCGGTCCAGGACATTCAATCCATAGTGGGAGGCCTCAAGACCAAGGGTCTGGGGCTTCTGATAACCGATCACAACGTTCGCGAGACGCTCTCAATAACCGATCGCTCCTACATCATGTCCGAGGGCAGGATCCTTGTCAGCGGCAAGTCCGAGGACCTGGCCAACGATCCGGTGGCGCGGGAGGCCTATCTCGGCGACCGGTTCACGCTGCACTGAGCCAACCCGACGGGGGACGTTCCATGGAAATGAGGCACGACCTCAGAATCGAGCAGAGGCAGAAGCTGGTGATGACTCCGAAGCTCCAGCAGGCCATAAAGCTGCTTCAGGTGACCTCGCTCGAACTGCAACAGATGCTCAAGCAGGAATTGATGGTCAATCCGCTGCTGGAGGAGGCCGAGGAGCCGGACGAGGAGGTCGCCGAGGAGCAGGTGGAGCGGGAGAGCGACGACGAAGGGGAGCTCAAGGCCGGCGAGGAGCAGATTGACTGGGACAGATACCTCAAGGACGGCTTCGAGATGGGCCAGCGGTCCTCCGGCGAGCACGAGGAGCGGGAGGACAGGGAGTTCCAGGACAGGGTGCCGGTTGCCGGCCGCACGCTGGCGGAGCACCTGGCGGAGCAGTTGAGGATGGCGACAGACTCCGAGGCGGACCGTACCATAGGCGAGTTCATAATCGGCAGCCTGGACGCCGACGGCTTCCTCAGCCTGTCGGCGAAGGAGATCTCCGACCTGCTGTCCACGGACGAAGCCGATGTCGCCCGTGTGGTGGCGTTGGTGAAGACCTTCGACCCGCCGGGGGTGGCGGCGCACGACCTTGCCGAGTGTCTCCTGATCCAACTGGAGCAGTTGGGAGCGGCGGATTCGCTGGCGGCCACGCTGGTCCGGGAACACCTGGAGGACCTGCGCCAGCGGCGCTATCCCGAAATCGCGAGGAAGACCAGGAAGACGGTCAAGGAGATACAGGCAGCCGCCGAGGCGGTGGCCAAGTTGGATCCGCGTCCGGGTGCGAGATTCACGATCGATGAGCCCAGGTACATAGTTCCCGATCTGATCGTGGAGAAGGTCGAAGACCGCTACGTGGTTCAGCTCAACGACAGGAACGTCCCGCGGCTGCGGATAAACAGGGCGTACAGGGACATCCTCAGGGGTTCCAAGGATCGCAACCCCGAGGAGTACAATTACGTGGTCGACAAGCTGAACTCCGCGAAGTGGCTGATAAAGACCATAGACCAGCGCAGGCGCACGATGATCAGGGTGATGGAAGCGATCCTCGAGGTCCAGCATGACTTCTTCGAGAAGGGCATCGAGCACTTGAAACCGCTGACGCTGCAACAGATTGCCGAGATGGTGCAGATGCACGAGTCTACGGTCAGCAGGGTGACCAACAACAAGTACGTGCAGACCCCGAGAGGGGTGTTCGAACTGAAGTACTTCTTCTCCACCGGCCTGAGGACCGACGACGGAGACGTGGCGTCGTCGAAGCAGATCAAAGAGAGAATAAGGACGTTGATCGGAGACGAGGACAAGAGCAAACCGCTCAGTGATCAGGAGATCGGCGAGATACTGAAGCGAGAGGGATTCAATGTCGCCCGCCGAACGGTCGCCAAGTACAGAGATCAGCTCGAAATCTTCCACGCGCGCATGAGGAAACAGTACTAGCGATGAACGCGGCAGGGACACGGTGCGGCAATCGCCGGATACCGGACTGGCTGAAGTCCGGGCTGCCTGACGCTTATTCCCTGGAGGCCGTCGGTTCGTGCGTGTCCGGGCTCGGCCTCAACAGCATCTGTTTGGAGGCGGCCTGCCCGAACAAGAGGGAATGCTTCTCCAGGGGTGAAGTGACCTTCCTGGTGCTCGGCAGGAACTGCACGCGCTCGTGCGGGTTCTGCAATGTGACGGCCGCCGCTCCGGAAGCGGTCGACCCGCGCGAGCCGGCGCTGGTGGCCGAGGCGGCTTCGATGATGGGTCTGGAGCATGTGGTGATGACTTCGGTCACACGAGACGACCTGGCCGACGGGGGAGCGGGGCATTTCCGGGCGTGCGTGAAGGCGCTCAAGGCGTGCGGCCCATCCCCGACGGTCGAGGTGCTCGTCCCGGATTTCGGCGGTGATCGCACCGCGGTGGAGACGGTGGCGGCCAGCGGCGCCGACGTGTTCGGTCACAACCTGGAGACCGTGGAGAGGCTTTGTCCCAGGGTGCGCGATCGGGCCTGCTACTCCCGGTCGCTGCGGGTGCTGGAGTGCGCCAGGCGTCAGTCGGGGAGTCTGGTGGTCAAGTCAGGCCTGATGGTGGGTCTCGGAGAGACCGTCGAGGAGGTGAAGTCGGCGATGCGGGACCTGGCCGGGGTGGGCTGTGACGTAGTGACCGTGGGGCAATACATGCGCCCGTCGAAGGCGCACGTGCCTGTGGTCAGGTACTTTGAGCCCGAGGTCTTTGCGGAATTGGACCGGTACGCCGGCGGCCTGGGTATGGTATCGGTTTGCGGGCCGCGGGTCCGCAGTTCCTTTGGAGCCGGGCCGGCTTTCCGCCGGGCCCGATTGAGGAGGCAGACATGCGCGTAGTGATCACCTCGAAGACTCTGGAGCTCACGGACAGCATCAGGGACCACATCCAGAAGCGGCTCTTGAAGCTCACCCGGTACTTCGACGGCGTGCTGGAGTGCCACGTGGTTCTCAAGGTGGAGCGCTTCACGCATAGATTCGAGATCACTCTTCACGGTCAGGGGTTCGACCTGTTTTCCGAGGCTCAGGCCGAGGACATGTACGCCGCCTTCGACAGCGCGGCGGAGAAGATGGAGCGGCAGGTGAGGAAGACCAAGGAGAAGATCCGCGGCAAGAGGGGCCGGCGTGCCGGCGCGCCCCAGGCGGTTGGAGCGGAAGCCGCCGAAGATGAGGATCTTGGTGAAGGGACATAGGGCCTGATCTGTGGCTGTCAAACCGATACTGCTGTCAAAGATACTGGGCGAGTGCAAGGACGAACTGGGATTACGGCTGCTCACCGAGGGCGTGAGCCTGGAGGTCGAAGTCCCCCAGGCTGACGTCGGCAGGCCGGGACTGCTGCTCGCGGGGTTCGAAGAGGGCTTCCCGGCGGAGCAGGTGCAGATACTGGGCAAGGCGGAGGTCCTATATCTGACCAGGCTGGACGCGGCTTCGAGGGCCAGGTCCTTCGGCGCGCTTCTGGACAAGAGAGTGCCCTGCATCATAGTGACTCACGGGGCCGAGCTGCCGCCCGAGCTGGTCGGTCTTGCGGCCGAGAAGCGGATCCCGGTCTTCGGGACCAATCTGTCGCCCACCGAAACCGTGCAGTATCTAGGCAACTACCTGCTGACCGAACTGGCGCCGGAGGCGTCGCTGAACGGGACGCTGGTGGACGTCTACGGCGTGGGAATCCTGATCCGTGGGAAGAGCGGCACGGGCAAGAGCGAGTGCGCGCTGGATCTGGTGGAGCGGGGTCACCGGCTTGTGGCGGATGATCTGGTCCGCGTCAGCGCCAGGCCGCCCGGGGTCCTGGTTGGGCGAAGCGTGGAGCCTCTCCAGAATTATGTTGAGGTCAGGGGCATCGGGCTTGTGGACATAGGCAGCATTTACGGCATCAAGGCCCTGAGGAGGCAGAAACGCATCGAGACAGAGGTCAACCTGAGGGAATGGGGCGAGGAAGGCTTCTCGTACGACAGAGCCGGGTTGGAGAGCAAGCGAGTGGAGATACTCGGAGTCAAGATCCCCTCGATCACCGTCCCGCTTGTCGCGGGAAAGAGCGTGAGCGTTATAGTCGAGGTGGTCGCGCTGACTCACATCCTCAGCATGTACGGTTACAACGCCGCCGACAGCCTGAGGCAGCGTCTCTCCGAGCGCCTCAAGCGGGCAGGCATCACCGATTTTGTTCCGAGGGACATTGAATGACAACGGAGATCGGGCGTGGTTGAGGGCAAGGTCCTTATAACCAACAAGCTGGGACTGCATCTCAGGGCGGCGGCGCTTCTGGTGCAGACCGCATCGGGTTTCAAGTCGGACGTCCGCGTGCGCAAGGGCGACATCGAGGTGGACGCCAAGAGCATAATGGGGGTCCTCGGGCTCGAGGCCCCGATAGGCTCGCAACTTGTGGTCAAGGCCAAGGGGCCCGACGAACAGGCGGCGCTGGCGGCGGTGGTCGGCCTGATAGCGGACAAGTTCACCGAACCGGAGTAGCTGAAAGGGAGCGGAAGTGGAATCGGGTAAGGTCGAGGTGGTCGCAAACGGGGTCGCCGCGTCGCCGGGGATCGCGATGGGCGGCGCGACGGTTGTTGCGCGGGCGGAGATGCGGGTTCCGAAGCGACGGCTGCTGCCGGAAGAGGTTGACAAGGAGATCACCAGACTTCTCAAGGCGATTGAGGACACCAAGGCCCAACTGGCCGCAGTCAGAGACCAGGTGGCCGAGGAGATGGGGGAGTCCTACGCGAGGATCTTCGACGCTCACATCATGATCCTCGAGGACAGGGCCTCGGTGGACGAGGTGGTCACGGGGGTCAGGGCCTGGAACAACGCGGAGTCCTCGGTCAACGCGGTCTTCTCGAAGCTGGAACGCCAGATGTGGGAGAAGGGCGACGTCTACATAAAGGACAGGGCCGCGGACATAAGGGACGTCAGGGTCAGGGTGCTTTCCAACCTGATCGGCGCCGGTGGCCCGGCCAGAGTCCCCTCCGATCTCGGGGACGACGTGATCGTGATCGCTCACGACCTGTCGCCCGCGGACACCGCCCAAATGAGGAAGTGGAAGGTCAAGGCCTTCGCCACCGACGTGGGGGGGCGGACCTCGCACACCGCGATAATGGCGCGGTCCCTTGAGATTCCCGCCGTGGTCGGACTCAACAACGTCACCGCCAAGATCCAGGACGAGGACTTCGTAATCGTGGACGGCAACAGGGGCAAGGTGATCGTCTCGCCGTCCCAGGCCACGCTGGAGAGATACTCCAGAGAGGTCCAGCGTTACGCCAGCTTCACCAAGGGGCTGCTTCAGTTCAAGGATCTTCCGGCCGTCACTGTGGACGGCCGTTCGATAATGCTGTCGGCCAACATAGAATCCCACGAGGAGGTGGACTCGGTCCTGGAGCATGGCGCTCAGGGAATCGGCCTTTACAGGACCGAGTTCATCTACATAGGCAGGCGGGGACTGCCGACCGAGGACGAGCAGCAGGTTATCTATCGGTCGGTAGCCGACAAGGTGAGCCCGCATCCGGTGATCATACGGACGATGGATCTGGGGGGCGACAAGTTCCTGTCGGAGTTCGAAAGCCCCAAGGAGATGAATCCCTACCTGGGGTGGAGAGGGATCAGGTTCTGTCTCGCCAGGCCGGACATCTTCAAGACCCAGTTGCGCGCGATCCTCAGGGCGAGCGCGAAGGGCAACGTCAAGATCATGTATCCGATGATCTCCAACCTGGACGAGCTGATCCAGGCCAACGCGGTGCTGGATGAAGCCAAACGCGAGCTGGAAGTCGAGGGGCAGGCGTTCGACCGGGAGTGCGAGGTCGGGATCATGGTGGAGACTCCTGCCGCGGTGATGATTGCGCGCGAGCTGGCCCGCCACGTTGACTTCTTCAGCATAGGTTCCAACGATCTGATCCAATACGCGCTGGCGGCCGACAGAGGCAACGAGAAGGTCGCCTACCTGTACGAGCCCCTCCACCTGGCTGTGCTGCGATTTATAAACCAGACGGTGGAAACGGCCAAGGAAACCGGCATTTGGGTGGGTCTGTGCGGGGAGATGTCCAGCGACCTGGCGTCGGCGTTTGTCCTGCTGGGGATGGGTATCGACGAGTTGAGCACGAGCCCTTACGTTGTGCCGCAGATCAAGGAAATGGTACGATCGGTGGCCTTCTCCGACGCCCAGGCGGTCGCCAGAGAGGCGCTGACGATCAGTGATCCTGCCGAGATACGGCGCCGGGCCACCGAGGCGATAGCGAAGACGTTACCCGAGATGCTCTTATGAAGCTGGACGTAGGCGCGGATTCCAGGGACATGCTGGGGAAGGTACGGGACCTGCCTCGGCAGCTTCGGGCCGGCTTCCAGCTGGGCTCCAGCGCCTGGAGCTCGTTCGCCGCCCCCGCGGCCGGCGCCATCGTGGTCGCGGGAGTGGGAGCGTCCGCCATAGGCGGAGACCTCTTGAGGCTCTACCTCGCCGAGCGCTCGGGAGCCCCCGTGCGGGTACGGCGAGACTACGGCCTGACGGAGCCGCTGTGCGATCGCGCGCTGGTCGTGATTTCCTCGTATTCCGGTAACACCCAGGAAGCGCTTGCCTGCCTCGGCGACGCGGTCAGGATGAAGGTCCCGGCCGTCTACGTTACCTCCGGGGGCGATCTGCTGGACGAGGCCAGGAGGGCGGGCATCCCCGGTGTGGTGATTCCCGGCGGTCTACCGCCCAGAGCGAGCCTGGGCTACTCCTTCTCGGCCCTGCTTGCGTTGGCGTGGAGAGTGGGGCTGTGCGCCGATCCGACCGCGGAGCTCACCCAGTGCGCCGCAGGCCTGGACCGGTTGAACGCGGGCTACTCCGACACCGGCTCGGACGGCAACCCGGCCCTGCGGCTTGCCGCGGACCTTTCGGATCGGGTGCCGGTCGTCTACTGCGCCAACCAGCTGGACGCCGTCGGACTGCGCTGGAAGAACCAGTTCTGTGAGAACGCCAAGCGATTCGCCACGGTCAGCTTTCTTCCCGAGGCGAGCCACAACGATGTGATGGGATGGGAGACCGGGGAGGGAGTTCTCAAGGCGGGCCTGGTGGTTCTCAGGACGGCCAGGGAGCATCCCAAGGTCGCTGCCATGCTGGCCCTTGCAGCCGGCATCGCCGGCCGCGAGGCGCGTTTCTGCGGCGAATTCTGGGGCGACCGATCCAGCTTGCTAAGCGACATGTTTTCGCTCATATTACTTGGAGATTACGCTAGCGTCTACCTGGCGCTTGCGCGTGGGGTCGATCCCACGCCGATCGCCACCATCGACCGGATCAAGGACAATCTGAGGCGAGGGCAGACCGAAAGCAGATGAAAGCCATCATCCCCGTTGCCGGGGAGGGGACCAGACTCAGGCCCCACACGCACACCGTTCCCAAGCCGCTGATCCGGGTGGCGGGCAAGCCCATCCTCGGGCACATCCTGGACGACGTGGTGGCGCTCGGCATCAGGGACGTGGTTCTCATAGTGGGTTACCGCGGCCGGGAGGTGGTGGATTACGTGAGGGCCACCTACGACGTCAAAGTGAATTTCGTCGAGCAGGAGGCACGGCTCGGATTGGGACACGCTGTTTACCTGGCCCGCAAGTACGTGGGTTCGGAGCCGGTCTTCATCGTTCTTGGGGACAGCATATTCAAGGGCGATCTCAAGAAGATGATCGAATCCGAAGGCAATCTGATAGGAGTGAAGAAGGTCGCGGAGCCCCGGCGGTTCGGGGTGGCGAAGCTCGAGGAGTCACGGATTGTGGACCTGGTGGAGAAGCCCGAGAATCCCGAGTCCGATCTGGCGGTGGTGGGCCTCTACGTGATAAGGGACACCGCGGCTCTTTTCGGCGCGCTGGATTCCATCATCTCCTCGGAATCCAGGACCAAAGGCGAGTACCAGCTGACCGACGCGCTCAACATGATGATCAGCGAGGGTGTGGAGCTGCGGGCCTTCGAGGTCGACAAGTGGTACGACTGCGGCAAGCCGGAGAACCTCCTCGAAACCAACCGGGCGCTGCTGGAGATGTCGGCGGCTCCGGTGGCCATACCCGGCAGCATAGTGGTGGATCCGGTCTTCGTTGCGCCGGACGCCGAGGTCCATGCCTCGGTGATCGGCCCCTACGTATCGATTGCCGAGAGGTCGGTTGTCAAGACATCGGTGATCAGGAACTCGATCATCGGTGAAGGCGCGTCGGTCCAGGACGCGCTCCTGGACTCGTCTCTGGTGGGCGACAGAGCGGTGGTCCGCGGTACGTTCAAGCGCCTCAACGTAGGTGATTCCTCAGAGATAGACTTCACGTAGCAGACGGGGGTAAAGCGATGAACAAGCACAAGCATCTGTTCACCTCGGAGTCGGTCACAGAAGGCCACCCGGACAAGGTAGCGGACCAGATATCCGACGCCATACTGGACGAGATCATGGGACAGGATCCGAAGGGCAGGGTTGCCTGCGAGACCCTGGTCACCACGGGCCTCGCCCTGGTGGCCGGCGAGATCACAACCGACTGCTACGCGGACATACCCAATGTGGTCAGGAGAGTGATAAGAGACATAGGCTACACCGACGCCACCTACGGTTTCGATTTCGAGACCTGCGCGGTGCTGACGGCGATTCACGAGCAGTCGCCGGACATCGCGATGGGTGTGGACAGGGAGGGAGCCGGCGATCAGGGTATGATGTTCGGATACGCCACGCGGGAGACTCCGGAGCTGATGCCGCTTCCGATTCACATGGCACACAAGCTGGTTCGCAAGCTCGCCGAGGCGCGCAAGAGCGGGGCTCTGCCTTACCTCCGTCCCGACGGGAAATCCCAGGTCACCGTTGCCTACGAGGGTGGCAAGCCCGTGGGCGTGCAGTCGGTGGTAATCGCGGCTCAGCATCACCCCGACGTCTCGGAGGATCAGCTGAGACAGGACGTCGAGGCCAAGGTGATAAGGCAGGTGATTCCCAAGGACATGGCCGGATGCGACGGCATGAAGATTTACGTCAACGAGACCGGCCGCTTTGTGATAGGGGGACCTCAAGGCGACTGCGGGCTGACCGGCCGCAAGATAGTGGTGGACACCTACGGAGGCTTTGGAAGCCACGGCGGCGGGTGCCTCTCGGGCAAGGATCCGACCAAGGTGGACAGGTCCGGCGCTTACATGGCCCGCTACGTCGCCAAGAATGTGGTCGCGGCGGGGCTCGCCGATGAATGCGAGGTCCAGATAGCGTACGCCATAGGCGTCGCCCAGCCGATCTCGGTAATGGTCGACACCGACGGCACCGGGGTGGTGGGCGACGAGGAACTCGCGCGAATAGTGATCAAGCACTTCGACTTCAGGCCGCGGGCGATCATGGACCAGCTGAAACTCAGGCGGCCGATCTACAGGAGGACCGCGGCCTACGGCCACTTCGGGCGAGAGGAAGAGGGTTTCACATGGGAGATCGCCGATCGGGTCGCTGACCTCAAGAGATCGGTGTAGGGAGGTCGACGTGAACTACGACGTAGCGGATGCCGGGCTGGCTGGCAAGGGCAGACTGCGGATCGAGTGGGCCGCGGCCAGCATGCCGGTCCTTGAGAAGATAAGCAAGCGTTTTGCGGCCGAGAGGCCCCTGCGTGGAGTGAAGATCGCGGCTTGCCTCCACGTGACCACGGAGACCGCGAATCTGATGGTCGCTCTGAAGGCCGGCGGCGCCGACGTGCGGCTGTGCGCCTCGAATCCCCTGAGCACCCAGGACGACGTGGCGGCGTCGCTGGTGGTCGATCACGGCATCGATGTCTTCGCCAGGCGGGGCGTGGACACCGAGGGCTACTACGGTCACATAAGAGGCGCCCTGGCCGGTCTTCCCCACATCACGATGGACGACGGCGCGGACCTGGTCTTCACCATTCACTCGGAGATGGCGGAGGCGGCCTCTTCGGTGGTGGGTGGGACCGAGGAGACCACCACCGGCGTGATAAGGCTGAGAAGCATGGCCCGTGAGGGCGCTCTCAAGTACCCGGTGATCGCGGTCAACGACGCCTTGACCAAACACCTCTTCGACAACAGGTACGGAACCGGGCAGAGCACTCTGGACGGCGTGCTGCGCTCGACCAACATGCTGCTGGCCGGCTCCCGGGTGGTGCTGAGCGGCTACGGCTGGTGCGGACGCGGCGTGGCCACGCGCGCCCGAGGGATGGGGGCCAACGTGATCGTCACGGAGGTCGACCCCCTAAAGGCGCTCGAGGCGGTGATGGATGGCTTCCTGGTGATGCCCATGGCCGAGGCCGCCCCGATCGGCGACCTATTCATCACGCTGACCGGCAACAAGTCGGTGCTGAGGCGCGAGCACTTCGAGGCGATGAAGGACGGGGCGATCGTGGCCAACTCGGGGCACTTCAACGTGGAGATCGACATAGAGACCCTGGAGAAGATGAAGCAGGCCAAGCGCAGGGTCCGCCACGAGGTCGACGAGTACACTCTGAAGGGCAAGAAGATCTTCCTGCTGGGTGAGGGCCGGCTGATAAACCTGGCAGCCGCCGAGGGCCATCCGGCCTCGGTGATGGACATGAGTTTCGCCAACCAGGCGCTCTCGCTTGAGTACATGGTCGATCCCAGGACCAAGCTGCAACCGGGAGTCTATCCGGTGCCCGACCAGATCGACAGCGAGGTCGCCAGGCTCAAGCTGGATGCCCTCAGGGTGGGAATCGACGTCCTCTCGGATGAGCAGCGGGCTTATCTGGCCTCCTGGAAGTCCGGAACCTAGCGCTTTTCGGCCCGCAGGATCAGGTATATCCCGCATACGCCGAAGACCAGGTTGCCGATCCACGCGGCAAGCAGGGGAGGCAGAACCGCGTGGTCGCCGAGTGTCTGGCCGCCCTTCATCAGGCCGTAGTACACGAACGCCAGCCCTAAGCCGATCCCGGCCCCGACCGCCAGGCCCCCCTTGCGCAGCCGAGCGGTCAGCGGAGCTCCCAGCAGAATCACTATCAGGTTGGCAAACGGGAAGGATATCTTCATCGCCAGCCCAACCCTGTACTTGGACGGATCGCCGCCGCTTTCCTCTATCCTCTCGACCAGGCCGTGGAGCTCGCGGTAGCTCATCTCCTCCGGCTGCTTCTGGTTCTTGAGAATGTCCCCGGGGAAGTCCCTCAAGAGCGGCAGCGGGCCCTCTGGTATGTAGGACTCGCGCTCGACTTCCCCGCTTTCCGAGAACCATCTGACCCACGCGTCGGACAGCATCCAGACCGAGTCCTGCCACGAGGCCCTGGCAGCGTTGACCCTGAAGACCAGCCTTCCGTCCGCCGACTGCTCCACCACCAGGTCCTTCATGGTGTTGGTTCTGGTGTCGTACTCGGGGGCCGAGTAGAAGAGGCCGTTGCCGCCTCGGTAGGCGAGGTTGGTTCGGATCCGCGGCTGGTTCCTCGCGGATCTCTTGATCTCGCCGGTCTCGATGCTCCTTACCACAGCGCTGGCCTCGGGCTGGACGAACTCGGACACTGCCAGCGACACCATGCTCGCCAGCAGTCCACCCAGGACCATCGGCAGGATGGTCCTGGCGAAGCGGATGCCGGAGGCCCTCATCGCGACAAGCTCGTTGCGGCGCGCCATCTGCCCGACGGTGAAGAGGGACGAGATAAGCACCGCTATAGGCAGGGTCAGGGTGAAAATGTAGGGGACCTGGAAGGCGTAGTACTTGATCACAGCGAGCGTGGGGACCTGGTTGTCTATGAAGTCGTCTACCTTCTCCACCGCGTTCAAGGTGACGAAGATGGTGACAAAGGCGAGCACGCCTATGCCCACCATCCTGATGAACTCCACGAAGACATACCTGTCCAGGGTCTTCACGTCACTGCCTCCCGACCAGTTTCCTCAGCGCGTCGGGGATAGCCGAGATCTCCCGGTTGGCCCTGACCATCAGCCACAGACCCACCGAGCCCAGGGTGATGTTTGCTGCCCACATGGACAGGAAGGGCGGGACGTAACCCCGGTCGGCCAGGGTCTCGCCGGCCTTGAGGAAGGCGTAGTAGACCGAGAAGATCGATATGCTGGCCATCATGCCGGCGCCGGTGCTGCCTTCTCTGGCCCTGGCTCCTATGGGTATGCCCAGCAGGACGAACACCGCGCAGGCAAACGAGAGTGCGATCTTCTTGTGCAGCTCGACCGAGTAGGATCGTACGCTCCTCTCGTACCCGGCCTGCTGGCTTTCCAGGGTCTGAAGCCTGTCGTGGGTCGAAGTGACCAGCGACACTATCTGCCCGCCGGCCCGTGCCTTGGTCTCTCCGGAAGGAACCTCCTTCACAAGATCCGGCAGATCGGCGGCCGCCTTGTCCAGAACCTCCCTGACCTGCCGCTGTTGATCCCTGATCTTGGCGTTGAACGAGGCGATCTCCTTTCTCAGCGCTCCGATGCTCATCTCCCGCTCGCCCCGGTATTCTCGCTCGGCCCGGACCAGCTTGCCGCCGGCCTCCGGGATGTTGATGGTGTGTTCTGTGAACTTGAGGCGCAGGTAGCGTTTGGGGTCCTTCTCGTCCACGTCGTGTATCTCGCCGTCGTAGAGCCTCAGCACCAGCGTGTTGCCGTCCTCGGCGAAGTGGAGGGTGCCTCGTTCCGCCCTTATTGTCTGCGCGGGCTTGCCCTCCAGGAGCCGCGATATGGTCACCCCTTCAATCTCGCTGCCCTTCACCCTCTCCGCGAGGATGCTGAAGCCCTTGATGTCGTTGGCAAAAACGCCGTCCCTAAGCTGGAGCGCGGGCTTTTTCCTGTGTATTGAAACCAGCAGATTTGCTAACCTGTGGTTCGTTTCCGGGACCAGCCGGTCGTGCACCGGGATCATGGCGAACGACAGGATCAGGGAGGTGATGAGCAGCGGTTTGGCGATCGACACCAGGCTTATGCCGCTGGTTCGCATGGCGACGATCTCGTTGTCCGAGGCAAGCCTCATGAAGGAGATCAGAGTGCCTATCAAGACCGCCATGGGGATCGCCATCACGATCATCCAGCCCATGCTGAGGATCAGCAGCTCCGCGGAAACCAGGACCGGAACCCCTTTGCCTATCAGGATTTCCAGGTTCTTGTACAGGAAGTCCAGGACCAGGATGAAGATGATTATGAAGATGCCGAAGAGAAACGGCGGTATCTGCTGGGTCAGCACGTAACGATGGAGTGTCTTCATTTGTACACCAACGTACCTAAAGGAGGTCAGCCCGATCGCGTCAGAGCCAGACTACACCAGCGGGGCGACCAGCGCAACTTCATTATTGTCATTGCAGTTGGGGCCGCGGGCGCGCCCGGGAGCCGCAGCAGAGGCCTGGCACGGAAGTTGCCCTTGCTGGACTTTGCAGGCCTTTGTATATTCGGTGGGCGATTCGACCAATGAGATCACATCCATGGTGTGCCGCCGCGGCGGTCGGGCTGGTGTTGCTCGGGTGTCTGCGCGCCGATGCCCAGCCGGAGCCGGCGGACGTGCCGGCGGCGGTCCCGCCTGCGGCGGACAGCCTCTCCGCGGGAGTCCCTGACCAGCGGCCGCAAGAGGGCTCACCGCCGGGCCACAGGCTCCAGCTCCGGCCGAGCGGGTGGGTTGCGCCCCGGTTCGGTTACCCCGAGTTCATGAAGACTCCCTTCTTGAGCCGGGACTTCTCCGGAGTGATGCAGGACTATTGGGCAAGGGCCGGAGCCGATCGGGCCTTTGAGGCCAAGCAGCGGTCTATTGAGGACTTCAGCAACATCGACATCCCGATCAAGTTCCCCCAGACCATCGGCAGAGTCATAGGACAGGGCGCGAATCTCAACGTCACGGGCAGCGAGCAGATAGCCTTCGGCGGCCAGACCAGGTATCGGGTCAACGAGCCGCTGACCGAGTACGGCCACACCTCCAAGTTCCCCCAGCTCAACATGAAACAGCACCTGAAGATTGACCTCAAGGGCACGGTGGGGGAGAAGATCAACGTGCTGGTGCATCACGACAGCAACATCGAGACGCCGCTTGAGAACCGGATAAAGCTGCGCTACCAGGGCAACGACGACGAGATCGTGCAGAGCGTGGAGATGGGCAACACCAACCTGTCGATTCCGGGCTCTCAGTTCGTGGGCTACAGCGAGCAGCACGAGGGCCTCTTCGGAGCCAAACTGCTGGCCAAACTGGGCGCCCTTGACATTACCGCCGTGGCCAGCAAGCAGGAAGGCCGAACCGCCGGCGCCAGTTTCGTCGGCGCGGCGGCGCGCGACTCGGTGCGCAAGGCCGACCTGGACTTTGTCAGGAACAAGTACTTCTTCATGATCGATCCCTACGATGTGGCCAAGGCCCGGCGGGAGACCAGCCCCACGCCGGAGGTCACAGAGGTCGAGGTCTACCTTGACGACGGCAACGGCAACAACGACGAAGGAGGAGGGGTGGTCAACGCCTACGCCTTCGTCGATCTTGACTCTCTGAAGGCGCCGCCCGAGGCGGAGTGGGACAGCCTCGGGTACAGGGGCAATTTCAACATCCTGGAGCGCAACAAGGACTACGCCATAGACCCGCGGACCGGCGAGCTTTCCCTCCTGAAGCCCCTGGATGCGGCCCACTATCTCGCCGTGACCTACGTTTTCGGGCCCTACAGCGCAGGGGGGATCGACAGTACCGGCGGCGAGAAGAGGCTGCTGCTGAAGATGATAAGGCCTTCGGAGAAGTACATGATCGAGCGGGAGGCGGTCTGGAGCACCACTCTGAAGTACGAGAGGAAGAACGTCTACTCGCTGGGGATCAACTACATCTCGCAGGAGAACGTGGTTGTCCGAATCTACCGTGAGAATCCCGGCGGCGATGTGGAGTACACTCAGCTCAGCGACGGCGGGACCCGTTACGACTACGCCAAGATCCTGGGAGTTGACCTGGAGGATGAGAACAACATCGCTGGCAACGCCGCCAACGGTTGGGCCACCGACGGCTACGCCGACGGGGGAAGCATAAACGGGGAGCAGGGCTTGCTGCTGCTGCCGGATCTCAGGCCGTTCGACCCGGACATAGCCCTGACCGGAGCCCGGCCGGATACCCTCAAGGAGACCAATCCCAGGATCTACGACGTCCACCCCCGCAAACTCGACTCCGAGGAGGACAGCAAGTATTACATGTGGGTTTTCTTCTCCACGCCCCAGACCACGTTCAAACTGCCCAACGTGAACATCCTGGAGAACAGCGAGTCGGTGACGCTCAACGGCCGGCGGCTGACGCGCAACGTGGATTACGAGATCTACTACGACGTGGGGCAGATCAGGTTCAAGACCGACGAGGCGGGCAGTCCGGACGCCAAGATCACCGTGGACTATCAGTACGTTCCCTACTTGGCCCTGGCGCAGCAGTCGCTCTTCGGGATCCAGGGCACCTACAGGCTTTCCGAGAACTCCCACATCGGCACCGCCTGGATCTACCAGAGCAAGCAATCTCCTGAGGAAAGGCCCAGGCTGGGCCAGGAGCCGTCCAGGATAGTGCTGGGGGACGTCAATACCAGGCTGGAGTTCCAGCCCGGCTGGCTGACCGCCATGGTGGACGCGCTGCCGGTGGTCGCCGCCAAGAACCCGTCGAGGCTGTCGCTGTCGGCCGAGGTTGCCGCCAGTCTGCCCGATCCCAACACCAAGGGGAGCGTCTACATCGAGGACATGGAAGGGGTCAGGGACCTGCGCTCGTTCT
>JBAQHK010000035.1:0-7587 GCA_049288275.1 bacterium
CTCCCAGCCTCTTCTTCAGCGCCGCTAGCTCCGACTCCAGCATTTCGGCCTGGTCCCTTAGCACCTGCTTCTCAACCTCCGGATCGGGCTCCCGGTAGGGAACTCCCCACACATGAGGGGCCACGTATGGAGCCATCCCGCCTGCAAAACGCGCCCAACCCGGAAGGCCGGTTGCGTAGTAGCGGTGGCGCCATCCGCGCCCGCCGCCGAAGCCGCCACGTCCGCGGCCCATGCCCAGCCCGCGACCCATCGCTGGATTCATGTAACCCGAAACGCCGTAACCCGCGCAGTATCCGGCACCACGTCCGCTCATCGGCCCCATTCCCATCGGGCCTGTTCTGTCTCCTCCTGGCATCTCAGGATCCCCCCTTCTCTCGAGATTCTCTCTCGAGCCGTTGTTACCTCCGAGTCATGTTGGAGCCGCACTTGGGGCAAACCTCTTGTATGCAGGGTACCCCGGACTGGTGCGGCTGCTCGTGCCCGCAGCGCGGGCACACACAGGCACCACCCGGCCCCGGGCCACTCAATCCTGCCGGGTCAGGCGACCCCGCCGTGCCGCCGGGCCCCGGCACGCTCCGCCTTCCGCCTCGGCCGCTACCCTGGCCGGCGCGCCGCCTGCAACCTCCGCCTGCACCCGCCCTGCCTTGGCCGCCGGGACCAGAACCTGATCCCCGGCCGGCCCCTGCTCCACCGCCGCCTTGATTGAACATCAGTGTTCCCTCCATTCTTGAAACTCGGCCTGCTCGCCGGCGACCGCGCCGACAGCAGCCCGGCATATCGAACAGGCCTGCTCCGAGCTTCCCCGATATCCAGGCCTGGATCACGTCCGTCAGGTCGCCCGACACGAAGGGGATGACCTCAATCCCGTAGGCGGCGATCAGGGTCTCCAGAGGTTTGGAGATCGCTCCGCAGACCAAGGTGCCGACACCCAGGTCGACAAGGCGTAGCGCCTTCTCCGCCGGGAGGTCCGAGGCGAGGGCCTCAGCCGACCTCTCCACGATCTGGCCGGTGTCTGCTGCTATCACCTCTACGTGGCGCGCCACGTCGAAGACCGGCGCTATTCGATTGTTCCAGTCTGAGAACGCGGCCTTCACGATTAGGTTTCCTCCCCACGCTTGATAGTGCACTTCCCAGGCGGCCCTCACACAATCCTCCGAGCTGCCGCCTGCCAGTGCCCTTAAGCACCCATCGTGCCACAGGATCCGATGTCATCTGGTTCTGCATAATGTATTGGTAGAAAAGTAATTATGCCTGTGTCGCTGATTGCGGAGTGCTCGGGTGGGTCGCAATCATGCGACCATGCAGGTGAAGTGAAGTCGCGGAAATGCTACTAAACTTGCTTCCTTGCGGTCGGCTCCTCGCGCTCGGGAGCGACTATGCCCAGCTTCCTGATCTTGCGGAACAGCGTGCTCTTGTGGATGCCAAGATCCCTCGCTGCCGCCAGGCGATTCTGACCGTTGCGCGCCAGGGCCATGCGGATTGCCTGGGCCTCGATCACGTCCCTGGCCTCCCTGATCTTGGTGGCGGTATTGGCGCCCCGGGCGCCGGCTGCGAGCTCGTCGGGCAGGTGCCTGATCCGGATAAGGGCGCCGGTGCACATTATGAAGGATCGCTCGATCACGTTTTCGAGCTCGCGCACGTTTCCCGGCCAGGTATGGCCCATGAGCAGCGACAATGCCTCGGCATCGATTCCCGCGATCGACTTGTGATGCAGGACGTTGAAGCGGTCTATGAAGCCTTTGACGAGGAGGGGGATGTCCTCCTTGCGGTTGCGAAGGGGAGGCAGCTCGATCCGTACCACGTTGATGCGGTAGTAGAGATCCTCGCGAAATGTGCCTCGCTTTATCTCCTGAGCCAGGTCTTTGTTGGTTGCCACGACTATCCGCACATCGGCGGTTTCCGATCGCGTGGCTCCGAGAGGCTCGTACGCCCGTTCCTGGAGGACCCTGAGCAGCCGGACCTGCAGCGCGGGCGTGACCTCGCCGATCTCATCCAGGAAAAGCGTCCCGCCTGCGGCAAGGGCGAACCGCCCGGGCTTGTTCTTGGTCGCGCCGGTGAAGGCCCCGGCCTTGTAGCCGAAGAGCTCCGACTCAAGAAGCGTGTCGGGGAGCGCGCCGCAGTTGACCGCGACAAAGGGACCGCTGCTGCGGGGGCTGAATCGGTGAATGGTCCGCGCAATCAGCTCCTTGCCGGTGCCTGTCTCGCCGACTATGAGGACTGTGCTGGGGCTTGCGGCTATCGCCGGGAGAACCTCGAAGACCTTCTTCATCAGCGGGCTTCGGCTCGCGAGGTCGCCGACATGGAACCGGCCCTTGATCTCATCGCGAAGGGCCTCGACCTCGCTCAGATCCCGGAAGGTTTCGACGCCGCCCATGTTCGCGCCCGTGCGATCGCGCAGCACTGCGGTGGACACGCTGATCGGTATGCGCGCTCCCTGGGCGGTCACTATGTAGCCCGACTTGCCGATCACTTGCCTGCCGCTTTTCATGGTACGCCGGAGGGCGCATTCGGTCTCGCACATGCTGGAGCGGAATACCTCGGAGCAGGGCTTGCCGATGGCCTCCCTGCGCGGAATGCCGGTGATCTCCTCGGCCGCCCTGTTGAAGGAGGTGATGCGCCAGTCGGCGTCCACCGTGAACACCCCGTCGGAGATGCTGTCCAGGATGGTTTCAGTCACACCGGCCTTCTCGAGCCTTCGGGTGTCTGCCATTGATCCGACCTCATCTCTCTTGCCGGGCTTCCTGCCGGGCTCCCTGTTGGGCCGCCGACGCTCTTTCCCCCGGTCCCCGGTTCTGCGCACCCTGCGCCGCCTACTCGCCCCTGGGCGTCAGCCTGACGAAGATCTCGTCGGCGATGTCCCGGTCCACCGCGACCGTGGTCTGGCCGATCTCCACGACGAAGGCCGGGAACTTCTGGTGGAGCCTGATCTCGGCGCCGGGCGCTATGCCCAGCGAGCCCAGTCGGTCCAGCCGTGAGTGGAACTTGGGAGCGATCAGGGTGATGGAGCCTGACTGGCCGACCTTCAAGTCCGAGAGTCGCTGGACAATGGGCTGCACCTCGGTCTTGAACTTCTCGCAGCAGCGTGCGCTGGGTATGGGCTTGCCGTGCTGGCAAGTGCGCGGATGGCCCAGAAGCGTGCAGATCGAGTCCACGACTTCGGGATTGAGGGAATGCTCGAACTCGCAGGCCTCGGTCTCCACGCTGTCCTCCTCCAAAGCCATGACCTGATGGAGCAGGATCTCGGCCAGGCGATGCCTGCGAATGATCTCGCGGGCCTCGCGCTCTCCGGCCTCGGTGAGCGCCGCTTGGCCGTCCTCGAGGGTGACCAGGCCCTGCGCGGCGAGCGAGCCCAGGACGGCATCCGGGTCTTCCACGCCCGCCCGTGCCGTGATCTCAGTGATCTTGGAGGAGCCGTCCTCCCGGGCCGTCCAAACGGCCTCGAGCATTTCCTGTTCCCTTCTTCTCCGCTGGCCTCTGCGGTGGCGGGCCATCATCGGGGTTCCTCCTTCTTGCCCTTGTTCTTGTCACTCTTGCCCAAGAGCCTCTTCAGCCACCCCACCAGGCTCGACTCGGCAGGGAAGCCATAGCCGCAGCCGGGGCAGCACACCACTTTGCAGGTCCTCGCCATGGGGCACGACCGGCAGCTCCGGTCGGCGGCGTCAAACTCGCGTCCGCACAGCGGGCACTTGTAACTAGAAGGTGACATTGAGGCTCCTCAGCGCGAGATTCACGAGCCCCCCCACGAGGAACGCAAACGGGAAGATGAAGGCGGCAATCGCCAGCGCCGCCCGCAGTCCCAGTTCCTTTATTATCACAAAGAAGTTGGCGATGCACGGAACGAAGAGAGTCAAGGTTATCATCCCGACCACCACACCGGTGCCGTCGATCTCGCCGGCCCGTTGGAGGGCATAGATGCCCGCGGCCCCGTAGTCCCTCCTCAAGAACCCGACGATGAAGGCCTGCGCGGCGGACTCCGGCAGGCCCACCCAGCCCTTGACGACGGGCGCGGCGGCGGCCTCTATGTGGCGAAGCAGGCCCGCGCGGTCCAGAACGAAGAGAGAGAAGGTGCCCAGCATGAAGAGCGGTACCGCCTCCCTGAGATACCATTCGATCCGGGCCAGGGTCTTCACGACGATGTTGCCGAGTTGAGGCACGCGCACGGGCGGGAGCTCCAGGATGAAGTCTCCGCTCCTGCCAGGGAGCACCCTGGCGGCGATGTAACCAACCAGCAGCATCACCGCGAGCACAACCCCGACCCAGATAGCGGCGCCCGCCGCGCCCACTCCATGCAGCATGCCCAGGATCACGGCCAGCTGGGCCGAGCACGGGACGCCGAGGGCCAAGAGCAGAATCACCAAGATGCGCTCCCGGCGGGTCTCCATTATGCGGCTTGTAAGAGCCGCCATGGTCCCGCAGCCCAGGCCCAGGACCATGGGCAGCACCGCTTTGCCGTTCAGTCCCATGCGCTTGAAGGCCTGGTTGGACATCACCGCCAGCCGCGGCAGGTAGCCCGAGTCCTCCAGGAGGCCGAAGACGATGAAGAAGGTGGCCACGATGGGCAGGATGATGGCCACCGAATACCTGATGGCCACGGTCAGCACGCCGTACTGGCCTACCAGAGCGTCTCGCACGACGGCCAGGGCCGGCCAGGGCACGAGGAAGTTCACGGCCTGAACCAGGGCCGGGCTGATGTAGGGCTCGAAGAGGCGGTCTTCCAGGAGGCCCACCAGTGTGCCGGCGCCAAACCGGCCTACGAATTCGTAGGTCAGCCAGAGCACCGCGACAAGGATCAGCCAGCCGGCGACGTTGTGGGTCATGATCTTGCCGAGGGCCGCGGCGAGCCCCGGCCTCACTGCCCCGGTCTGCCTGACCACCTGTTCGGAGATCTCGCTGGCCTTCGCCCACCGCTGCTTCGACATCACGTAGGCCAAAGGTTCGCGGTAGGTCGCCTGAAGGTCTTGGCGCGCGCGATCAATCGCCTGGATTGTGCAGCAGGTCAAATGCCTGGCGGCCCAGGGGTGGATCGAGTGATCGTCGCTCAAGAGCATCACCGCGAGGCCCCTCGGCGAGAAGACGTGGCCGGCGAGCGCGGGCTCCAGGCGGGTGATGGCCGCCTCCACCGCGGCATCGTACTCCACGCGCAGTGGAGACGCGCGAGCGGCGCGCAGAGACTTGGCAAGCTTGTCTATGCCCTGCCGCCGGGTGGCCACGGTGGCCACGGCCTCAACCCCGAGCGTTTGCGCCAGGCGTTTGGCGTCAACTTCGATGCCCCGGCTCTTTGCCTCGTCGGTCATGTTGAGCGCGACCACGAAGGGCAGGCCGATCTCGGCCAACTGGAGGGAGAGAGCCAGCGACCGCTCGAGGTTCTTGGAGTCGGCGACCTGGACCACGCGGCCCACCTCTCCCGAGAGCAGAATGTCGCGCGTGACCTGCTCATCTTCGCTTAGCGGTATGAGGCTTGCCGCGCCCGGGGTGTCGATCAGTTCCACCTTGCGGCCCTCGATGCGGGCCATTGCCCGGGTGATCTCAACCGTGGTGCCGGGGTAGTTGCTCACGGTGACGTAGTGGCCCGTGAGGGCGCAGAAGATCACGCTCTTGCCGACGTTGGGGTTTCCCACCAGCGCCACCGCGCCGGGGCAGGCGGCGATAGTGGCGGGCTTAGGTGCGGAGGTCGCGGCGATCAAGGCTTGGATCACCTGCCGGCCTCCCAGCCCACGTGCCTCAGGCCTTCGGTCAAGAGGTTGCCGATGTGCTCGTCGTCCAGGCTGTAGTAGGTGGACTTGCCGTGCCGGCGGCTCCTCACCAGGCGCAGGTGCCGCAAGAGCCTCAGCTGATGGGATATCGCCGAGGGGGACATGCCCAGCAGCGCTGCGAGATCGCCGACGCAGAGCTCCTCACGCCCGAGCACAAAAAGCACTTTGCTGCGGGTGGGATCGCCGATGGCCTTGAAAGTCTCGGCCAGGTCTCTAAAGGTCCTGTCCGAGACCAGCTTGCGACGCACCCTCACCACTCGGTCCCGGTCGAGATAGCCGCGATCGCCCGCTTGGGTGGAGCCGGTTGGCTCTGTCATCATCGCACCTCACTGGATCAGGGTCGGGGTCTGATGATACGAACATATGAGCAGGTGCTCACATATAAGATACCGCATGTGGGTGGGCGGTGTCAAGAGTCCGGTGTTGTATCACTTGCTCCGTCCCAACCCTGAGCGCTGGTGGAGAGGCCCCAGGGCAGCGGCCAGGCTCGTCAGCGCGGTATTTCGGGGCTGTACGTTTTGTGCGAAGCGTGGTATAATGGGAGAGGTTAGGGCTATCAGCGGGCGAGCATACGCAATACCTAAGGACAGGGCAACAGGGGGTGCCGTCGTGAGGACTTCCAGGAGCATTGCTGTCAGCGTTTGTGTGCCTTTGATTGTCGCCGGCCTTATCGCTATCTCCGTACCGGCACTTGCCAGTATCGAGTGCACCAAGAAGAATCAACCACCTTACAATCCTATGAAGACCCTTGGGGTAACCGACATAGGCGCCCCGATGGTGATGTTCTCGGGGGGGGATACCACTTGGGTCCAGCTTCAGTCCAACTCGAGCTATTGCCCGGGCGACCCAAACATGGGCCATGGCGGCGAGGCCACCGGCGGGCCGGGCGCGACCCAGACCATGTGCTTTGAGGGAGGCCCCGGGGACTCGTGCGGCACGGTTGCCCCATGGAACACCAAGTGCCTCGACCACATCGACGTCCGGACTTTGCCCTCGGAGCTCAACATCAACTACTGGCATGTGGACACCTATCGCGCCGACCAGCGGACCTACTGCGGCACCTATGCCCTGTGGTGCGGCTCGGGCCCTCTGTGGCAAGGCAAGCCCGTGGAGTGCGGCTCATGGACGAACCCGCCCGGCTACGCCGACAACTGGAACTGCTACGTCCAGCTCAGCCTGCCCGCGGACTTTGCGGTGGCGTCTGGCTGCACTCTCCACTTCGATCCCCGCTACGACACCGAGTGCAAGTACGACTACTTCTACGTGGACTATTGGAATGGGACCAAGTGGACCACGGCCGCCGCCTTCAACGCCACCAGCAACAACCCTGGGGGCCCATGCCTGGGGACCACCAATCCCGATTACTTCGGCAACAACGATGTCGACCGCCTCACGAACTGCGACTGGCAGGCCAGGACCAATCCCGACGAGCCCGCGTTCGAAAAAGCGATAGCTCCCGGGTCACTTGTTATCACCTCGGGACCCAAGTTCCGATGGCGCTTCACCTCGGACGGCGCCTGGAGCGATGCCGACGGCCGGGGGAACACCGACGGCGCGGCCTTCATCGACAACGTCTGGGTGTGCGGTGACACCGCAAGGTTCGTCGAGGACTTCGAGACCGGCACCCTCGACACCGCGTACTGGAGCTTCCCCAAGCCCGCGGGCATCCTGGATGCCTGGCACATCGTTCACGACCCCGATCCGCCGTACGAGGGCGGCGACGGTGGAACTGCTTTTGACGTCTGCCGGCGGGACTCATCCTTCGTGTACCGGGCGCGCCCCGAGCAGGGCTACCCCGCCGGGGTGGCCTGGCGAAACGGCTGGTACTATAGAC
>JBAQHK010000036.1:0-10411 GCA_049288275.1 bacterium
CAGCATCACCATGTTCTGAGCGCGGGCTGCTCCTGCCTCCAGGGCCAGCCTGCCGGAATCCACGATCACGTGCCGGCCTAGCTGGGCGATTCTGGCCAGGACGGCCTCCAGCGGAGGATAGTCAGGAATGTTGACCGCTGGCGTGCTGCTCGTGACCACGCTTCCCTCCGGACGGAGGTAGTCCACGTAGCGCAGAGCCTCCAGGGGCTCGACCGCGAGGATGAGATCGGCCTCGCCTCTTGGTATGAGGTCGCTGTATATTGGCCGGTCGGAGATCCTCAGGTGGGACTGGACCGCGCCGCCGCGCTGGGCCATGCCGTGGACCTCGGCCTGCTTCATCGCAAGGCCCTTCTTCAAGGCGGCGTTGTTGATCACGCTGGCTATGGATAGGATTCCCTGACCTCCCACGCCGGCCAGGATGATGTCCTGCTTCATCTCATCACTCCGCTATTCGCTCTGCCATCGGGTCCCGTCAAAGGCGCCTCGCCTTGCGGGCCTGTTGGATGCACTCCCGCGCGGCCACGACGACCGAGATTCCCTTGTGCTCGAACTCCTCCCTGAGGACCGCAGCGTTGGCCTCGAGGTTCTTGGGCAGAGGCTCCACCACGCGGATGTGCCCCTCGGGAACTCCCAGGCCCTCAACCATCCGCAAGAGCCGTTCCCCGGATGCGTAGCTCGGCTGGCCGCCGGTCATGGCGACCGTGCCGTTATCCAGGATCACCACGGTCATGTTGCTGTCCTGGGCGGCGGCCTCCAGGAGCGGCGTGAGCCCGGAGTGACCGAAGGTGGAGTCTCCGATTACGGCCACCGACGGGTGCACCCCCACCTCCGAGGCGCCCTTGGCCATGCTCACGCTTGCGCCCATGCACACGCAGGTGTTGATCGCCCTGTAGGGAGGAAAAGCGCCCAGGGTGTAACAGCCGATGTCGCTGAAGACGCTGGCCTTGGGGCAGCCCCTCAGGGCAAGGTTGATCGCGTTGAAGGTGTCGGCGTGGGGACAGCCCTTGCACAGCTGCGGCGGCCGCGCGGCCAGTTTGAAGCCCTCGGGGGCCGGGCCGGCGATCTCCTGGGCCTTGATCGGCGCCAGGCCGAGCGCGGGGCGCAGAGCCTCAGGCGAGAGCTCGCCCGAGGCCGGCAGGTCTCCGGTAAGCTTGCCCTTGACCGTCTTGCCCGAGACTCCGAACATGCCGGCCAGGGCGCGCTCGATGTAAGGGTAGCCCTCCTCGGCGACCAGGACTGTGTCGACCTGATCCACCAGGGCAGCCACCAGGCTTCTGGGAACCGGATAGACCGAGATCTTGAGAAGCGGTGGCGGATTCTTGAGGTCCCGGAGATTCTCCTTCACGTAGTTGTAGGCGATGCCCGAGGCCACTACTCCGAGGCGGCCGGGCCCGCCGCCGGGCTCCATCCTGTTGAACTCGGACTCCTCGGACATGGTCACGAGCCGAGGCTGAATCTCGATCATTCGCCGGAAGCGCTTCCTGGCGTTCACCGGGAGGAGAGTCCACTGGTCCCAGGCGCCGTAACCGTTCTTGTCGCGGGCCAGCTGGTTCTGCGGCCTCGGCGGCGGGCCCGGCCGCACGCTGGAACGGCTGTGCGACAGTCTGGTCACCAGCCTCACCAACACCGGTATCCTGAACTCCTCCGACACGTCGAAGGCCCGGCGGGTCATCTCGTAGGCTTCCTGATGATTGGACGGCTCGAAACAGACTATGCGCGCGAAGTCGCCGTAGAACCTGCTGTCCTGCTCGTTCTGCGAGCTGTGCATGCCCGGGTCGTCCGCCGAGACCACCACCAGCCCGCCGTCGATGCCTGTGAGGGCTGAGTTCATGAAGGGGTCGGCGGCCACGTTCAAGCCCACGTGCTTCATCGACACCATGGTCCTGCCGCCGGCGAAGGAAACCCCGAGAGCCTCCTCGTAGGCGACCTTCTCGTTGACGGACCAGGCCGCCCTGAAATCCCCTCGACGGGCCGCCTCGGCAACCAGGTACTCCATCACCTCCGAGGCCGGTGTTCCCGGGTAGGAGTAGGCCGCAGTGAGGCCGGCGTGGATCGCCCCCAGGGCGACCGCCTCAGCCCCGAGGAGAATCTCCGGCTTCGAAGTCTCAGGTTTCATTGAGTGGCTGCCTCATGCCGCGCGTTGACCAATCTTAACATCCCGGCCACGGTCGCGCCACCGCCACCTGCCCCGGCTCGGCCTGCTCGGCGCTCACCCCAGGGCGGCGTCCAGGTCCTCTATCAAGTCGGCGACGTTCTCGATCCCGACCGACAGCCGCACAAGTGAGTCCGAGATGCCCGCCTGCGCCCTGATCTCGGCGGGAACGTGCGAATGGGTCATCGTGGCAGGGTGCTCCACCAGGGACTCCACGCCGCCCAGGCTCTCGGCAAGGGTGAAGATCTTGACCCGCTCGAGGAAGCGCCGGGCATCCTCCGGGCCTCCTTCGATCTCGAAGGACACCATGCCACTCGCGCCGGACATCTGTCTGCGCGCCAGGTCGTGCTGAGGGTGGCTCTCGGCCCAGGGGAATATCACCCGACGGACCCGCCGGTGGCTCTCCAGGAACTCGGCGACCCTGATCGCGTTTGCCATGTGCTCGCGCATCCGGACCGCCAGGGTCTTGATGCCCCTCAAGACCAGCCAGGCATCCATCGGGCCCGGCGTGCCGCCCACGGCGTTCTGGCAGAACCGCAGCCGCTTGAAGTGCTGGTCGTTGGAGGTCACCACAAGGCCGCCCACCACGTCGCTGTGGCCGCCGAGGTACTTGGTGGTGCTGTGCACCACCAAGTCGAAGCCCAGGTCCAGCGGGCGCTGGAAGTAGGGGGTGGCGAAGGTGTTGTCGATCACGGTGACCAGTCCCATGGCGCGGCCCATCCGAGCCACGGCGCCGAGGTCGGTGATCCTCAAGAGGGGATTGCTGGGGCTCTCGATCCAGATCATGCGGGTGTTGGCCCGCACCGCTGCCTCGATCTTGCCCGGGTCGGTGGTGTCCACCAGCGAGAAGTCCACGCCGTAGTCCCGGTAGACGTGCTCCAGCAAGCGGTAGGTCCCACCGTACATGTCGTTGGTGCAGACCAGGTGATCGCCGGTCTTGAGGAGATTGAGCACGTTGTTGATCGCGGCCATCCCCGAGGCGAAAGCCAGGCCGTATCTGCCGTTTTCCAGGGCGGCGGCGCACCTCTCCAGGGCCTTCCGCGTCGGGTTGTGCGTCCGCGAGTATTCGTAGCCCTTGTGTTTTCCCGGGCTTTCCTGGGCGAAGGTGGACGTGAAGTAGACGGGCACGATCACGGCCCCGGTCGCGGGATCGTGTTCCTGCCCGGTGTGTATCGCCATTGTCTCGAATTCCATGCGCGACCCCTTCCGCTGCTACAAGGTGGTTTCCGCCCGGCGAGCCCGCTCGCGCAGGATCGACCGGACGGCTTCGTCCATTATGGGCGCCGCGGGCGCCCGCTGTCAACCCGTCTGCCCGGGGGCCGGGCTCCGCACGGCGGGATTATTGCCCTTTACTATCGGGTGTCACGCGTTGTATAATTCCGGCTCAAGTGTCGCGCGGTCTTGACGGCGCTGGTCGCCGGGCGACATCAGCAGAGGATCACTCAGGAGGAATAGCGAGATGAGAGCCAAGCTGTCGAACGGGAAGATCATACCGGTTGAAATGCACAAAGTGAGAATAGTCCAGAAGACCACGCTGCCTCCGGTCGGGCGGCGGCTGGAGGCGATCAAGGAGGCGGGCTACAACACGTTTCTCCTGAGGAGCCGCGACATCTTTCTCGACATGCTCACCGACAGCGGCACCAACGCGATGAGCGACAATCAGCTGGCGGCCATGATGGTCGCCGACGACGCCTACGCCGGCTGCGAGAGCTTCTACAAGATGGCCGATGCCGTGAAGGACGTGCTCGGGTTCGATTACCTTGCGCCGGTCCACCAGGGCCGCGCCGCGGAGCACCTGCTGGCCAAGATCATGATCAAGCCTGGCGACTTCGTGATAATGAACTATCACTTCACGACCACCAAGGCCCACTTCGTGATTGCCGGGGCCACCGTCCTCGAGCTCTGCCGGGACGAGACCTTGAACGCTCAGAGCACCGATCCCTTCAAGGGCAACATGTGCCTCACCAAGATGCAGGCCGCGATCAAGGAGCACGGAGCCAAGGCGATCCCGATGGTGAGAATGGAAGCCACCACCAACCTGGTGGGCGGGCAGCCTTTCAGCCTGGAGAACCTGCGCGAAGTCAAGAAGGTATGCCAGCAGCACGGCATACCCCTCGTTATGGACGGTAGCCTGATTGCTGAGAACGGATACTTCATCAAGATGCGCGAGAAGGGCTACGCGGACAAGTCGGTCGCCGAGATCATAAGGGAAATAGCGGATTGCGCCGACATTCTCTACACCTCGGGCCGCAAGAGCAGCTCCGCCCGGGGTGGCATGATCGCGACCAACAGCGAGGAATTCTACAAGAAGATCCTGGACTGGCTGCCTCTCTACGAGGGTTTCTCCACTTACGGCGGAATGTCCTGCAAGGAAGTCGAGGCCATGGCTGTGGGCATCCGTGAGATGTGCGACATCAGCGTTGCCGGCGCGGTGCCCGAGTTCATCGAATACTTCGTGGGAAGGCTGGTCGAGGTCGGAGTGCCGGTGGTGACCCCTCCGGGAGGCCTGGCCTGTCACGTTGATGCCAAGCGCTTCGTGCCTCACATACCTCAGACCGAGTACCCGGCCGGCGCCCTGTCGGCCGCGCTTTACGTGGCCTCGGGCGTCAGGTGCATGGAACGCGGCACCATCTCCAACGACCGCGACCCGGACGGCAACGAGGTTTTCGCCCACCTGGAGCTGGCGCGGCTGGCGCTGCCGCGGCGGGTCTACACGCTCTCGCACATCGAGTATGTGGTGGACCGGCTGCAGTGGCTCTACAAACACCGCGATCTGGTGAAGGGCCTGAAGTTCGTGGATGAGCCCAAGGTCCTGAGGTTCTTCTTCGGCAAGCTCGATTCCGTGGACAACTGGCCGGTCAAGCTTGCCAAGGCCTACGAGACCGACTTCGGCAAGGATATGTAAGAAGCGGCAGGGCATCCGGGCAAGCTGTCATCAGGGGGTCACGGCGTCTGCGCTGCGCCGGACCCCCTGTGTTCTTGTCGCCCGATTGCTACCTGATGTCGCCGGCCCGGGGCCCGCGCTGGCCTTTCAGGCCGGGATCGCCCTCGTCCTTGGAGGCCACGTCCTCCTCCAGGCGGCTCCGGTTGTAGAGCTTGAAATAGACCCCTTCCTGCTCCAGCAGCCCGGCGTGGGTGCCGGTCTCGATGATCCGGCCGTAGTCCAGGACCACTATCTTGTCCGCCAGCTCCAGGGTCGCGGGCCGATGGCTTATTATGAAGCAGGTGAGGTCCGGCATCACGTCGTGCAGCCTGCCCCACAGCGCCGCCTCGGTCTTGGCGTCCAGGGCCGACGTGCAGTCATCCAGAATGAGGATCTTGGGCCTGCCGGCCAAGGCCCGGGCCAGGGCCAGCCGCTGCTTCTGCCCGCCCGAGATCGACATCCCGCGCACGCCGATCCTGGTCTTGAGGCCCTGAGGCAGGCTCGCCAGATCCTCGGCCAGCTGCGAAACCTCCATCGCCCAGTCCACGGTGGCATCATCGATGCCCTCGCGATCGAACCTGACGTTGTTCTCGATGGTGTCTGAGAACAGCAGGGGCTCTTGCGGCACGTAGCCGATCCGCCGCCTTATGGAGTGGATGTCGTAATCCCTGAGGTCGGCGCCGTCCACGGTTATCCGCCCCTCGGTAGGATCCACCAGCCTCGGGATCATCCGCACCGCCCAGCTCTTGCCGGAGCCCACTCTGCCCACCAGCGCCACCCGCTCGCCCGGCTCGACCGAGAATGAGACGTCGTGCAGTATCCGGTTCTCGAAGCCCTGGAAGCCGAAGGACACCCCCTGGAACTCCACCCGGCCCCGGAGCTCGGCCGCGTCCAGGCCGCTGGCGCCCGCTGCCCGACCGGCGGCATCTTCCGGAGGGATCATGGGCAGATGCTCCTCAAGCTCTATCAGGCGGTCGATGGAGGCCGAAGCGCGCATGCCCCGGACCAGAAAGTTGCCGACATCGAACATCGGGTAGACCAGCATAAGCACGTAGGAGTCGAAGGCTATGAACTCGCCTATGGTCAGCTTCCCCCTTATCACGTAGAAGCCGCCGGCCAGGAGAACCACCACGATTCCCACCTGCCAGACGTATCCCCAGAGGGATTCCATGATCGCCTGCACGCGTATCGCCGATATCTCGGCCGCCCGGCGCGCCTCCGCGGCCTCGGCAAAGCGGGTGCGCTGATCGCGCTCCCGGATGTAGGCCTTTATCACCCGTATGCCGGAGAAGCAGGCCTCCATGGTGTCGTTGACTATGGATATTCTCCTCTGCAGGAAATCGTAGCGCTTGTGCAGCGCCGACGAGCTCTTGGTGAAGATCACCAGCAGGATCGGCAGCGGCACGGTGGTCCACACGGTCAGCACCGGGTTTATGGACAGCATCATCACCAGGCTGAAGGCCACCAGGGTCAGCGACTCGTACATCCTGAAGATGCCGCTGCA
Organism: bacterium; assembly: GCA_049288275.1. Classification (GTDB taxonomy): domain Bacteria; phylum Arandabacterota; class Arandabacteria; order Arandabacterales; family Arandabacteraceae; genus JBAQHK01. Next base: position 6,580 of record JBAQHK010000036.1, read on the forward strand.
CGCGAACCACGCGGTCTTCTCCTCCGACACGTCGTCGGTTAGCCTGGTCACCAGATCGCCGGTCTTGAACCTGTTGAAGAAGTCCGGCCCCTTCGCGGTGATCCGGTTGAAGACGTCCTGCCGGAACTCCCACTCGAACCTGGCGTTGAGGTAGGCGCGGTGCCCGATCAGGATGGTCTTCACCACAAAGCCCGCCAACCCGATGAGGATCAGCAGCAGCACGTAGCTCGCGATCCTGCCCTGGGTCACCTGGTCGATCCAGGCGCTGACGAACGCCAGCTTGGTGGGCCTGGTCGATCCCGACTGCAGCAGGTCGAAGATGTTCTTCAAGAGCATGGGCTGCAGCACGGCCAGGGCGCTGGAGAGGAACGAGACCGTGAGCAGCACGGCCAGGGCCTTCTTGTGGTGGCGATAATGCCTCCACAGCCACCGGGCGTAGACCGCCATCATCCCGCGCCGCGTGCGCTTGGCCTTTCCGTTTCCGTTCTTGGTCTCGCCGGTCATGACCTGTCACCTACGCCGTTGGGCGCCATGAACTGAAGTCTGAAGAGCTTCGAATAGTATCCGCCGGCCTCGACAAGGGCCTCGTGGGTGCCTCGCTCCACGATCTGGCCGTCGCGCACCACCAGGATCCGGTCCACGTTGAGGATGGTGGCCAGCCTGTGCGCTATCACGATCGATGTCCGCCCGCGCAACAAAGCGGTGAGCCCGTCCTGGATCAGGCGCTCGGTCTCGGGATCGACCGAGCTGGTGGCCTCGTCCAGGATCAGCACCTCCGGGTCGAAAGCCAGCGCCCTGGCAAAGGACAAGAGCTGCCGCTCGCCCCGGCTAAGGTTGGCCCCGCGCTCGGCCAGTTCGGTCTGGTACTTGTCCGGCATGCTCTCTATGAACCGGTCGGCGGAGACAGCCCGGCAGGCATCGACCACCTTGTCCATGTCGTAGCCGGTGCGGGCCAGCGCGACGTTGCTTGCCACGTCACCGGGGAAGATGAAGATGTCCTGAAGCACCAGGCCGATCTTCCTGCGCAGGCTCTCGGTGGGGATGTCCCGTATGTCTATCCCGTCCACCAGAATCCTGCCGCGCTGCGGGTCGTAGAACCTCAGGAGCAGGTTTATCACCGTGGACTTTCCGCCCCCGGTCACTCCCGCCAGGGCGAACCGCTGGCCCTTGGGGATGTGGAAGGACACGTCCCTGAGGGCGAAGTTGTCGTCGCCGGTGTAGGAGAACCACACGTTCTCGAAGGTGATGCCGCTCTTCAGGGTCCTCCAGTCCGCCGGCCTGGCCGGCTCGGGCACGGTCTCGTCCACCGAGAGAAGCCCGAATATCCGCTTGGCTCCTGCGACCGCCCGCTGCACCGACGCGATCTCCTCGGCCGCAAGGTAGATCGGCTCGAAGAACATCCGCACGTACGAAATGAACATCACCAGTGTTCCTATGGTGAGCCCTGCCGCGGCGCTTCCGGCGGCGCCAGAGCCGACCGCGCTCCCCGCCGAGCCCGCGCCCGGCATCGCCGCAATGCCCACCCACTTGGCGCCCAGGTAGAGCACCAACGCTATGATGAAGGTCTCCATGAAGAAGATGAAGTTGAACATCGCCACCACTATGACCTCGGCTCGCACGTGCGGCTTGTACTTGCGGTAGCTGGCCTCGTTCATCCGGCGCCTGGCCTGGCGGGCGCGGTCGAAGATCTGGATTATCTCCATCCCTTGCAGGAACTCGGTCAGGGTCGCGGTGACGTCGGCCATGCGCTTGCGGATCACAAGCCACATCGGCGTGGTCACGCGGTGATAGAAGTAGAGGGCCGTTGTCACCACCGGGATCAGGATCGCGACCACCAGCGTCAGCTGCCACGACACCACGGCCATCCATATGAACATGCCCGCTATCAGAAAGAGCGACCCTATCATCGCCACCACGGTGTTGGTGAACATCAGCCGCAGGGCCTCGGTGTCGGACTCGACCCTTGCCATCAGGCGCCCGGTGGGATTGCGGTCGAAGAAGGAGACCGCCATCCTGAGGACGTGATCGAACAGCTGCTTCCTCAGGACGATCATCACCTGCTGCCCGACTATCTCCATGCGCAGCCGGAAGAAGTAGTTGATCATCAGGAACAGGCCCTGGACCAGGACGTAGAGCCCCACGGTGACCACCAGACCCCGATAGTCGCGTCCGGCGATGTCGATGTCTATCGCCCGGCGAATCAGGTTCGGCCCGGTCACGTAGATGGCCTTGGAGGCCACCAGCAGGAGCAGGCACACCACGAGCCACTTGCGATGGGGCTTCAAGAGCGGCAACAGCCGCGCCAGGGCCCTGCGCGAGCTCACGTTCTCATGTTTGTCGTCTTCGTAGTACGCTGATTCCATCTCGTCACTTCGCTTGTTCTCGGCTTGCCTGCCGAAAATCAAAAACCCGCCGGATCCAGTGAGCGATCCGACGGGTCAGGTCGTCTTGTACCGGGTCCTAGCGTCGCCTGTATCGACCTCCCGGACCGGCGGACCACTCGGGGCGTGTATCGTAACCGATACACACAGGGGCGAAATTGAGCCTCACCATACGCCTCCTTCTCCCTTCATCGATCCGCTTGGCTAACCGCTACACGCCGGGAGACTTGGACGCGAGCCCTGGCCCGCGCCTCCGCCTCCCGAGTTCTGGGTCGGAATCATACCCGAGTACCGCGAATATGTCAACATATTTAATCCGGAATTGAGGCTAAAGATTGCGTCTTGCCGTACCGATACATCAATCGAAGGCCGGAGGTGCACTCTCCGGGGCCCGACAACTGCAGAGGAAGGCGGTTGGCATGTCGCGCGATGTAACCGGCTTCACCCTGATAGAGCTGATGATAGTGGTCGCCATCATCGGCATTCTGGCCGCCATAGCCATTCCCAATCTGGTCACGCTGGAGGGCCGCGCCAAAGAGGCCGCCGTAAAGTCCAACATGCACACCGTGCAACTGGCCCTGGAGGACTTCGCGGTCCAGACCCTGGGCGTCTATCCTGATGACGGAGCAGCCACGACACCGGCGGGCCAGACCATTGAGGACATCTGCCCGGGCCACAACTACCCCGTAAACCCTTTCACCAAGCTGCCGACCAACGTGGTGTGGGACGCCGACCCGGCTGCCTCGGGCGAAATCGGCGTGAACCCCGCGACCACCCGTCACTACCTGATCCTGGGCTTCGGCAAGGATGCCATCATGATGATGATCTTGCAGGAAGGCATGTAGCGGGCCGCCACTATCTCGGCGACTCGACGGCCTTTCGAATCTTCTCCACCAGCGCCCGCCGCCTCCTCTCGTCGGCAAGGTAATCCTGCTTGATCTTGCGCCACGCAGCAGGGCAGTCCTTGTAGGCAACGCCGACAGCCTCGTGGATCACCCTGTCCAGTTGCTTCCGGTTGTCGGGTGTAACTACGACTCCGGCCTCCTCGAAGAGCGTCTTGAGATGCCGAAAGTAGCAGGACATGTCGCCTCCTCCGCGTCCGTATACGGCCTCGAATAGCGTCTATCAAAGGCGACTCGGCGTGTCAAGTCCGGCCGCGGTCGCACAGGTGGGCCCGGCGCAGGCGTGTCTTGACCATGACGGGGTGTGTCGGCCGGTCACGGCCCCGAGCGGCGCCGCCGGAGGCGTCGGGCTAACTTATTCCGAATGAGCCGGTTACCCGCGAAGCCGGTTGCGCGGCATGTGGTACGGATATTGCTGTATGCGAGGCTGACGCTTGTAAACGTGTGACACTGTGCTTGCTTGAACGTTATGCTATCGTAGTAGTGCGCGGTTTCGACAGGCTGATTGCGCTGAACGCCTTTGGATCAGGATTTCAATCAGGAAAGGAC
>JBAQHK010000037.1:0-1841 GCA_049288275.1 bacterium
GCGCTCGATCTCGGCTGGCCTCGAGATCAGATCGTCGTCGTCGACCAGGATCAGGGCCTGTCCGGCGCCTCCGCTATCGGCCGGGATGGCTTCCAATTCGTGGTCGCCGAGGTCGGGCTGGGACATGCCGGCGCTGTGCTCAGCCTGGAGGCCTCCCGCCTGGCGCGGGCCTGCAGTGACTGGTATCGTCTCATCGAGATCTGTGCTTTGACCGACACCCTGGTCATCGACGAAGAAGGCGCGTACGATCCCGGGCAGTACAATGACCGCCTGCTCCTGGGCTTCAAGGGCACCATGAGCGAGGCCGAGCTGCATTGGCTGCGCAGCCGTCTCCTGGGCGGCAAGCTGGAGAAGGCTCAACAAGGCAAGCTCCGCTTTCGCCTGCCCACGGGGCTGGTTTACGATGCCACCCCTGAGGCGATCTTTGACCCCGACGAACAGGTCCAACAGGCAGTCCGGCTCATGCTCGACCTGTTCGACGAATTGGGCTCGGCCCTGGCGGTGGTCAAACACTTTGGCACCCATCAACTCCTTTTTCCCACCCGTCTGTGGGGTGGTAGCCACGACGGCGAACTGGTTTGGAATCCCCTGCGCCATGGCCGAGTCCTGGAAGTTCTCCACAACCCAGCCTATGCCGGCGCTTACGTCTACGGCCGGACCAAAACCCGCACCCACCTGCTGCCGGGTGAAGCGCCTCGGGTCAAAGGCTATACCCGGCAGGTCAAACGTGACGATTGGCCCATCGTCCTGCACGGCGTTTATCCGGCCTACATCACCTGGGAGCAGTTCCTCCGTAATCAGCAACGCCTCGACGACAACCGCACCGTCCAGCCCGAAGACCACCGGGGTGCCGCCCGCGAAGGCACGGCTCTCTTGCAAGGGATCATCCTGTGCGGCCGTTGCGGACGACGGATGTCGGTCCGCTACCTGGACGATGGCGTGACCCCCTGTTACCAATGCAACCAGGCTCACAAGGACATAGCCGCCAAGACCTGCCAATCGATCCGCGTCGACGACGTGGATGCACTCGTGGCCCGCACTTTCCTGGAAGCCATGCACCCCGCTGAGTTGGAGGTGTCTATGGCCGCCCTGGAACAGCTTGAGGCCCGTGCCCGTCAGATCGACCGCCAATGGCAACTGCGCATCGAGCGCGCCCAGTACGAAGCCGACCTGGCACGGCGCCGCTTCTATGCCGTCGAGCCCGAGAATCGTCTCGTCGTCCGCAGTCTGGAGCGGGACTGGAACGAGAAGCTGGCCGAGATCCAGCGCCTGGACAGGGACTATGCCACCCTGCCCAAGCCCACAGCCCGACTGGCCAGTCCTGAGGAACGACAGCGCATCCTGGTGTTGGCCCAGGATCTGCCGGCTATCTGGCATGCCTCCACCACCACCTACACGGAGCGCAAGCAGCTCCTGCGTTTCCTCATCAAGGATGTGACTCTTGCCAATCAGACCGCCAGCGTCCATGTCGGCATCCGCTGGCAGACGGAGGCCGTGACCGAATTGGACATTCCTCGTCGCAAACGATCCTGTGATCTCAAACGGACCGCCTCGGCAGTCGTCAACCGCATTCGAGAGCTGGCTGCTCGGCACCTGGATGGCCAAATCGCCGAGCTCCTCAATCAGGAGAATCTCACACCCGGCACCGGTGGTTCGTTCACCAAGAGCAAGGTCCAGTGGATCCGGCACGCCTATGACATCCCCACCGGCTGTCCAACACGTCCCTCGGCGTGTCCTGCTGGCCAGCGCAGTGATGGGCGCTATCCTGCCCACATCGCGGCCGAGTTGTTGAACGTCACCATCTCGACCATCTGTGACTGGTGCAAGTCCGGCCGCCTGGA
>JBAQHK010000038.1:0-12820 GCA_049288275.1 bacterium
TGCTAGAGCTGGGGGTCTTGGATCTTACTCCTGAGGTGACCTTGACGGACTTCGTTGCCCGCCTCGAGAACAGCGACGGCATCTTTGGCTGGGCGACAGGCCACGGGCTTATCGGGCCGGCTGTGGAGGCATACGAATACACGCAGTCCGGTTGGTATGAATGCCAGGCGGCGTATGACGCGTATCTAAGCATAGGTTACGAATCCGACGAGATTGCCCCTGATTGGCACGAGACCGATGGTTACCACATCGCGGTGAAGCCGGCGCTGATATCCAGGCGGTATCGCTCGGCCAGCTCGATAGTGTATGTCGCTGCGTGTAACAGCATGACCTATGCCGGCGCCTGGGTCGGCGCGCGAGAGGTGCTCGGGTATTCGGGAACGGTGTCCAACTCTCTGACGCTGAGCGAGGCCAACACCTTCTGGTCCCGCATGAATGGCGAGTACGGGAAAGCCTACCGTCATGTTGGAGGTGCGCAGTCAGGGTTGACGCTGGCGCGCACCGGCCCAGGTGGTGGCAACACGGTGCTTTCTCCGACAGTGGAGAGCTGTTACCCCCCCGAGGGTACGGCGATCGGCAAGGACTCTGTGGCAGCAGGGCTGGTCTTTGATACCAAGATGGACCTGAGCCTAGACCCCCATTCGTTGATGAAGGGGGACACCCACATTCGCGTGAAGAACGAAGGGTGGTCACGGGGTCTGAGGGACACGCTCAAGTACGTACTGAAGAGCATTCTCCAGGGCACAGGGGCGATTCTGGCGTCTGGGAAAAGCGAGGGGCAGATGATGCTGGATGGCAATCTGTCGCCTTACGGGACAGACGGCATGGGCCCCAATGGCGATGGGTACTACGTCTCTTATGCCTGCACGTACACAGATCCGAACGTGGCTGCCCGGTTTGGCTCTCAGTGGGCCTACCTGGATGCTGGGGACGTAGTCGTGGGATGGGACGCTGAGGCAGAGCATAGCACCAAGGCGTACTTGGTAGAGACTGGGGATGGGAGTGATTGGGAGTCAGGCTGGGTGACAGTGGGCCGTGTCCTGCCTGGGCAGTACGTGGCTCCGGGCATCTATTCGGTGCGCGTGCCCGCAGGCCACAAGCACTACCGGGTGGTGGAAATCGACGGGATGGGCGCGCGGTGCGTCTTCCATCCCTTGACGGTGTTGAGCGCCAAGCCGGAAGGGGTGGAGAAGTTGGTGGAGGCGGCGAAGCGTCTGTCCCGGCCAGAGGCGCGTGCTATCGCCGCTTCGGGCCATTGCTGCGCTCCGGGCGCTGCGGCGACCACATGCCTGAGCGGGTCGGTGCCCGACTGGGTATTCTACGGTCCGGACTCGCTCTTGGCGGAGTGCGGGCCGGCAGTGGCATGGCTTGAGTCCAACGGGCTGGAAGTTGACCTGGTGGCGGCGACGTCGCCGGACTATTGAGACCTCAATGTCTACCTTCAGGTACTGAAGGTACGTGCGGACTCCGCAGGGCTACCATACCCGAGGGTGCTGATAGTTGGGGACGCCAATGAGGGAGGCGAGCCGGAGAAGAATCAGGTGCAAGTCTACTACTTCGAGGACGCCACGGGCGCCTGCTACTTCGGCAACTCCACGGTGTGTCCTACGGAGGACGAGATCGTCGACTTCAACCTCGACACTCTGGGTGACATGCAGGTGGCGAGGCTACCGCTGACGCACCGGTGGAAAGTGGCGCGGGCTGTGGAGAACTTCGTGAACAAAGTCGCCAACTCCGAGGCGTCAGACCGTGCCTTGCTCACCGTTGGGGACTATGAATGGCAGGGGAGCACGCCAGATGGTCTGCCGGAGCTGATGGCGCAGGTGATAGCGGCCTTCGATGCCAACGGCTACGAAACCCGCTATATGCGGGAGACCGACTACGGTAGGTACGACTACCTGGTGAAGCAGCTTGCCACGGCGGACTCGCTAAACGAAGGGGTGGATATCCTCTTCAACATAGGCACGGTCTCGAACCGGCATCGAATAGCGGGCGACTTCATTCAGAAGGCCGAGAGCCCAGTTTGGAACATGGAGTGGCTGGACGACAGCGGGCCGAGGCCCTTTGTGTTCTTCGGGCCTAGCTGTGACATAGCTGATTTCGACCGCAACAACTCCTACGATCCCATCCTTGCTGAGATGTTCCTGACAAATGAGCCCCAGAAGCCGGCGGCAGTGGCGTGGATATCTCATGGACGAGGTAACTGGGCGACGTGGTACCGGGTGTTCGCCGCGGAGTTCGTGGACTGGCTCTTCTCGGGGGATGTGGTAGATGTGCTTGACTGCTACTGGAAGACCAAGTGGGATTGCTGGGTGAAGTATCCGGAGATGCGGGAGTTCCTGAGGAGCCTGTTCTACCTCGGCTGGCCGGTCTCGATCAGGGGAACGTGCAGTGCAGATGTTGGCGCGGAGACGCTGTCGGCGGGAGCGCTGCGGGTGGTGGTCTCGCCCAATCCGAGCAGCTCCGGTGGGGTCGTGCGGTTTGGACTGCCCATGAGAGAGAAGGTGAAACTGGAAGTGTTCGATGTGCGGGGGCGGAGCGTGGTGGTGCTGGTGGATGGGGAGTACGACGGGGGCTGGCACATTGCCCGGTGGAACGGGCTCGACAGCCGGGGTGCGCGAGTTGCTCCGGCGGTGTACTTCGCCCGGCTCACGACCGAGCGTAAGTCGGTCACGGCCAAGATGCTGGTCCTGCAGTAATGCGGCGGGCGGCAGAGGCCGGCCGAGCCCGTAAACATCTTGATCGAGCGGCCAAGGTCTGCTAGCATGCTTCCGAGCTGACACCCCTAACCTTCATGGAGGTCCCAATGCGCGGATGTGTATCAGCACTGTTGGTTCTAGGGCTATCCCTCTTGGCCTGTGGCAAGCCTTCGGACGTGGCTGTCGTGGAAGGCCGGCTGCTGGGTGCGGACGGCAAGCCCCCGGCGCTGGCGCATGTCCACCTCGTGGAGCTTGGTGGAGACTTCCGCGAGTCGGTGAAGTCCGTCAAGGTAGGCGGCGACGGGGCCTTCTCGCTCAGTGTGCCGCGGGACAGATACTATGAGCTGGCCCTCACTGCGGTGAACCACCGCGCGGCTCGCGTCCCCCTGGCCGTGGACCTCAAGCGAGGCGTCAAGGGCCTCGAGGTGACACTGGCGGCCAACCAGTGCTCCGACTCTCTCACGGAGGTCGGCATATTCGGCGACTGGAACGACTTCGACCCCGGCGCGGCCGATCCGATGACCCGGCTGCCGGGCGGCACCTTCGCCTTCGAGCGCAAGGTTGAGGCCGACACGCTTGCCTACCAGCTCACGGGCGTCACCGTGGATGGACGCGGGGTCAATGGGACCGATGCGGACCGGTATCACTACGACGGCGGGGGAGACTACATCTCGGTGGTGGCCGCCCATGGGGATACTGCAAGGGTCACCTTCGATCCGAAGAGACTCGTGATTCCCGGGTCGCAGGATCTGCCAAAGGTGGAAGCGGCCCGGAAGAACGCCCCGATCGAGCAGATGTTCGCAATCAACAGGCGTTTCGAGCAGGAGATCGAAGCAGCCACGGCTCTGATGATGAAGTACTGGGAAGAGCACGGGAGTATCGGCGGATTCACGTACGACGCCCTAACACTGAGGCAGTACCTGATGGAGCAGATCGGCGGCCGGGTGGACCTCGACGCGCGCAAGTATGCTGCGGTGAAACTCGCCGACTTGTTGGGCCGCGACGTATCGCTTTCCCAGGACGAGTTGGCCGCCATCGGGAAGGTCCTGACGCCGAGCGACCGGGTCTGGGCGGACAGCCCTTCAAGCGTCGCGGAGTTCTTCCGGCGCACGGAGGGGCCTGAGCGGATGGCGGAGCTCTTCGAAGGCGGTCTCGGTAGGATCGCCGACAGGAGAGTCAAAGCCGTGATGCTGCTGGAAGTGGGACTGAGGGCGAGGGATATGGGAGACACCGCCAAGCAGAGGACGGTCTTCGATGATCTATGCGGCAATTACGCCGATGCGAGCCTTCCGGAGATGGTCCAATATCGGATGGCCAGCGAGCTCAATCCCGGTCTTAGGATCAACAAGGGCAAGCCGCTGCCTCACTTCGAACTAGCCTTGCTGGACGGGTCGGGCAAGGTCTCCAAACAGACCTTGCAGGGCAAGTACTGCCTGATAGACCTCTGGGCGACCTGGTGTGGCCCGTGCGTGGGGGAGATGGCCAACCTTCACAAGGCGTATGAGAGGTTCAAGGGCCCCGGCTTCGAGATCCTGAGCATATCGTTCGACCGGCGCCCCGAGGACGTGGCCCAGTTCAGGGCGGGTGACTGGCCGATGCCGTGGCTCAACGCCTACTCGGAGGGCATGTTCCAGTCTGAGGCCGCCACGGTGTTCGAGGTGGCTGGGATACCCAAGCCGATCTTGGTGGATCCCCAGGGGATGATTGTCGAGTGTGGGATGGGTCTGCGAGGGGACAACTTGACGACGGTTCTTGCGAGGTACCTGGGGGAGTAGCGAACAGATGGCACGGGCGTTGGCAGCTGCCTTGCTGATCGCTGTAGCTGCGGGATGTGCCGGCGAGCGCGGAGACACTGCCAGGGACAAAGTGCCCGTGTCGGCTGCGGTCTCCGAGACCGCGGCTCTTGCGGAGGCCGAGCCCAAGCCTCAGCCAGAGAGAACTCCTTCAGACAACTCCCAGTTCGAGGGGGTCAGCAACGAGCTTATCCAGTGGGGAGTGCGCGCCGCTGCGGACGGCACGCCGCCGGGCATACCGGGCACGTGGGCGCGCCTGCTCGCTCGTTACGGGGCCGTTTGGCTGGGCGATACTGCCAAGAAGGAAGTCTTCCTCACCTTTGATGCCGGCTACGAGGCCGGATACACCTCTGGGCTGCTGGATGTCCTGAAGGAGGAAGGCGTCACGGCGGCCTTCTTCCTCGCGGGGCACTACGTCAGGAGCCAGCCCGAGCTTGTGAAGCGGATGGCGGCCGAAGGGCACACGGTCGCAAGTCACGGCTACGGCCACCTCAGTATGCCTTCCCTCGATGTGCCCGAGATGCGAGATGAGATCCTGGCGGTCTCAGCCAGGGCCGAGGCGCTAACCGGCAAGAAGATGCGCTATTTCAGGCCGCCGAAGGGGGAGTTTAGCGAACGCGCCCTCGCCGTCGCCCGCGGCCTGGGCTACGTGACCGTGCTCTGGAGTCTCGGCTATAAGGATTGGGAGCCGATGCCGGGCGGTTCCGACGAGAGCTACCGCATCCTGATGTCGCGGCTCCACCCCGGCGCCGTGATTCTCCTCCACGCCATCTCCAAGGACAACGCCGAGGCCTTGCAGCGGATGATCCAGGGGATCAAGGCCGGGGGGTACGCGTTCGGCAGCCTGGACGAACTCACGCGGGCCCCAGAGTAGCCGGAGCCCCGTGGCGGTGACCATGGTGCTAGTCAGCTCCATGACGGTGCCTGCTTCGAGGCTGCAGCGGTATCCCCTCTCCGATGGCGAGTTTCCCTTTGTGCCGTGAATATAGGGCTACAACCCCACAATACAAGCGCTATGGGAAATTTCTTTTTATGTTGACTTTGAGAGGTAACTGCCCGACAATCATAGCATGGTGAGAGATTATGGGGAGCACAACTGAATCCATATACAGGCGGTTTCGGCCCGGCCGCTTCGTCCGGCGGAGCGACATCGGCGCGTTGCTGAGGGACCCGCGCAGGACTGCGACAGCGGTTGCCTGGCTGCTTGAGAGCGGCAGAGCGCTCACCGTGCAGAGGGGGCTGTATTACCTCAAGAGCCCGGATGAGTGGCATCGCGATTCGGTCGAGGTCAACCCCCTGCTTGTTGCTGCCAACGCTCATCCCAAGGGCGTCATCGGCTACCATGCTGCCTTGAAGTGCTACGGCAGCGCCTACAGCGAATCCAGCCAGTACCAAGTCGCGGTGGACAAGAGCGTGCGGAGGGTTCTGAAGGGGTTTGATTTCCAGCGGGCCGGCTACAAGTTCTACCGCGCTGATCTCTCCTTTGGCCTTGCTTCGTCTGTCATCGACGATGTCCGTGTCAGCCACTTCTCTCGGGAACGCATCCTTCTCGAGGGCCTCATGTTCCCGGACAGATTCCTGGGAATAGGCGAGTTCCTCCAGTCTATCGAGAGTTTCACCTGGGTTGATCTCGATGCCCTGAGGGGGATGGTCCGGTACTACCCGCTTGTCACGATCTGCATGAGGCTGGGTTGGCTCCTGGAGCAAAACGCGGAGCGCTGGCACGTAGGGGCGCGGATACTCAACGACCTTGAACAACATCGTCCGGAATCCAGGATCCTGCTGGTGAAGAGCATGTCGCGCGGTAACCGCCTGGTCAGGCGGTGGAGTCTCATGGTTCCGAAGACCGTGGACGCGCTTACGGAGGTCTGATGTTTGCTTTAACGCAAAACGAGCTCGGCTCCATGGCGCAGCGAACCGGCTTCGCTCACAACTCGCTGGAGAAGGCTCTGCGCATGCTCGACATCCTGGCTACGCTCAGAGCTCATCCGGCCTTCCATGGCGCCCTCGTGCTCAAGGGCGGGACAGCGCTCAACATGTTCTTCCTCGACATGCCCCGCCTGTCCATAGACCTTGACTTGAACTACATCGGCGCCCTGGCGGCTCCCGACATGAAGCAGGATAGACAGCGAATCCGCCAAGAGCTTCAGACCACATTCAATCGGGAATACGCCGTCGATCTCATCAAGGATGTTCACGCCCTGTCGCAGTTTCGCCTAACGTACAGGACGTTGGCGGGATCGTCCGACAGCCTGAGGCTTGAGATAAACTACCTGCTTCGCCAGCCGATCCTCGAACCGCGCCTTTCAAAGTCCCGGTTGGATCCGCGCGTCGAATTTCTGTGCCTCGGTGCCGAGGAGATTGTTGCCGGCAAGATCATCGCGTTACTTGCGCGATACACGGCCCGGGATCTATTCGACGTGTACAAGGTGGCGGGAGCGCCGATGGCGCTGGACAAGAGTCGGTTGCGGTCGCTTGTTGTCTTCTTTGGGCTTGTGTCGCGATCGAGCGTCTTCGACCTGTTCAAAGCTGACTTCTCTCCTATCACGCCCCGCCGAATCCGGAATGACCTGGTACCAATGCTGAGGAGGGGAGAATATCCGGACAGGGAGGGGTTGGTCTCCTTCGTAGCGGATTTCCTCCGGCCGCTGACATCGCTGGGGGAGAATGAAACCAGCGCAATAAGTGAATTCTACGCGCATGGCACTCTTAGCCTCGACGCGCTCATTCCCGAGAGGGATATGCGCGAGCGAATGGCGCGATCGCCGGCGTTGGCGTGGAAGACCCGGAGCATCGTGAGCCACATGAAAGCCAGAGGGTAGTGGGCACGATCGCCAGCGCGTTACTCCAGGGCGCGATGCTAATCGCTCAGCGTCGCGCACAAGGCGAACCAATCTAGTACTATCAATGTTCTTCCTGTGAACAGCCGGCCTCTCTGAGATGCCTGCACTTGCCTGGCAGGATCGCCCCCGCATCTTCGGGACAACATGCGTATTATGATTTCTTGAGTGCGATTGTGCCGGTCGGGCCCCTGAATTGCAGTTTGCACGACTTGTGAGAAGGGTTCCTAAGGAAGCCAAAAAAGAGCTTGACATAGCTCGGGGTCGCGGGTACGCTTAAGGTAGCGAATCGGAACACACTCGGAGGAGGACTTACGATGTTCGCACCAGTGTTTTGGCTCATTGTCTGGCTTGGATTCTGGGACGACGAGTTCTAGGATTCTCGTCGGATCGCATTTGTAGGCGGGGGAGGAGCTCACGCTCCTTCCCCGCTTTCTGCAACGGCCATTGCTATCTGCAATGGGCTCTCGGCACTTCCCCGTGATGCCTTCGGTTTCGGGGCTGTAGTGTATTGATTCTACGGTGATTACAGCTGCGCGCTTTCTCCGCCCTGGCACACTGATTGCTTAATGCCCTCATGGACAGACGCGCACCTTACGCTGGAGCCCATGCATTGAAGAAGCCGAGCTTTGCCATTTTCTTCCTCCTAGTCACCGGAGGCGCTGTCGCTTTAGTCGCCGCGCACAAGACTAGAGCCGCCCAGGAGTTCCTCGGGTCGCCCGGAGCATTCTTCTGGCTCGGACTCGTTCTTCTTGTCACAGTGCTTCCGATAAAGGGCACCTCTGGCGTCGGCGCCCACAACATCAGCCCGTTGCCCATGCTTGCCATGTTGCTTCTTCATGGAACCGCAGCCGCGCTTGTGGCTGGCTGGCTCTCGGGGCTAGCAACGGTCGTGCCGTCTCGAACGGGAAGGTCTTTGGAGAACCTTCAGCGGGCGCTGTTGAACGCCGGGAAACACACGCTCTGCATCCTCTGCGCTGGTTACATCCTCTGGGGCTTCAATAGCCGCATCGGTTGCTTGGAGACCGGTCTAACGCTTGCCATCTTCGGGCGCCTCATGGTTGCCAATGGCGCCTACTTGGTAATGAGTACCCTCGTGTTGTCACTAGGCCTGTGGCTAAGGGATGGGAGAGACCCCGCCGCAATCTGGAGGATGAATCTGGGCTGGAAGGCCCTGGTCTCGTGGAGCACGCCGCTGGGGGCGTCTCTCCTGGCGGTCTTCTACCTCAACGGGGGGTTCCTGCTGATCGGGATACTGATCGGGATCGGGCTGATCGGCATTCTCACGGTCCGGGACCATGTCCGCATCAAGTCCTCCTTCATCCATCTGGTGGATGCCCTGCGGATGGCGCGGGACGGCAACATGCCCCACCTCAAGGGCGAGACCCAGCAGGTGATGGAGCTGTCCCTGGCCATTGGCCACAAAATGCATCTTCCTTACCACAGCCTCGAGCTCTTGGAGCGGGCCGCGATGCTCCACAACGTAGGCTACATCGCCGTGGACAGGGAGACTGTCTTGAAGCCCGCCCTCCTGAGCGACGCGGAGATGAACGAGATCCGGGAGCATCCGGAAAGCGGCATGAGGATCCTCCGGGAAGTCGTCGGCATGGAGCGAGTCGCCGAGATCGTCAGGAGCCATCATGAGAGCCCCGACGGCACCGGCTATCCCCTGGGTCTCAAGTCGGCACAGATCCCCCTCGAGGCGGCCATAATCAAGATTGCCGAGGCCTTCGTGGCCATGACCAATCAGCGGCCCCACAGACGCCGGGTGCTCACCAAGGACGAGGCGCTGACAGAGGTGGCTAAGGATGCGGGCCACGCCCTCGATAGCACGGTTGCCTACTATCTGTTTGAAGTGATGGGCCGCTCCGACCTGGCTTCCAAGGTCGCGAAGGGCTTCGGCCCCCCTTCCAAGCAGCAGATCAAGTTGCGGGCTCACAAGCCCAAGCCCATACGGCCGGCCCTCTTCCCGCATGGACGCAAGGATCAGTGGTCCATGGTGATCGGCGCATGCATCGTGGGTGTGGCGGCTGTGGTGACCGCCGTATTCGGTTGGCTCAAAGTGCCGCTCAGTTTCGGTACGCAAACAGGACAATTAACCGGTAGTGCCCTGGGGAGCCTCTTCTTCCTCTTCCTGCTCGGGCTCGCAGCGTTAAGGCCAGTGAGGCTCCCCAAGGGCGCTTATGTTTCGGCGGCATCGGCAGTGGTGCTCGCGATCTCGCTTGCTGGAGGGCCGGTCTACGCAGTGATCTTCGGCTTCGCGGTCGTGGGATGGGCGATGCTCCTGGATCCCGCCACGGCACAGGCAGCATCCGCCTCGATGATAAACGGGATGGTGAACGGCGGCAACGGGAGCGGCGGCAGCGGGAACGGCGCGACCAAGGACCGGGACAGCGGCGCGAGCGCCGAGAGGCAGGCCAATGGCTACGGTGCGAACGGGAGCGCCCCGCGCCGGCACAACGGAGGCATCGCCTACATTCTCCGGAGCAAGGCCATGGAGTCCCGCCTGTCCACCGCCACGGCCTATGGCTTCCTGCTGATGCTGGCAGGAAGCGGCGCCTGGCTGGCCTGTGAATCGGGGCGGCGCCTCTCCTCGGCGCTGGGCCTCGAGGGCACCGCGGGGGATCTCGTGCCCTTTGTGCTGAGTGTGGGAACCTTCTACTTCATCGAGACCCTGGTGCAGTCGGGGCTACTCGCCGCGCATAGCCTCTCGGCGGGCCGAGTTTGGCAGCGCAATTACCTCAAGATCTTCCCCGAACCCCTGACCTACGCGGTGTGCGGCTACGCGATCCTGATGAGCACGAATCTCCTGGGGCTGTGGGCGGCCATTCCGCTTTTCCTCTTCCCGACCCTGTGGCGTCACCTTGCGCTCTTGAGGCGCCTGGAGCTGCTGAAGACCCAGGAAAGCCTGCTCAGGTCGATTGCGCGAGCAGTCGACGAGAAGGACCGCTACACCGGAGGCCACTCGGCCAGCGTCGTCGAGATCGCCACCGCGATTGCCCGCAAGATGGGAAAGGGCGAGACTTTCGTCGAGCAACTCGAGGAGGCGGCGATCAGGCACGACCTGGGCAAGGTCTCTTGGCCCAACCAGGTTCTCCGCAAGCCGGCGGTCTTGAATGGCCAGGAGGAAGAGGAGTACAAGTGGACGCATCCCGACGTCAGCGCCGCGATTGCAGCCCGCGCGGGCTCCTCCGCCCAAGTCGCCGAGATGATCAGGTACCATCACGAGAGATTGGACGGCAAGGGCTACCCGCACAAGCTCGCGGGTTCCCAGATCCCGTTGGGCTCGCGAATTCTCTGCGTTGCCGACTCCTTCGACGCCATGGTCCACGACCGGTGGTACAAGCGCAAGCGCACCCTACAGGACGCGATAGACGAGGTCAAGCGATGCTCGGGGACCCAGTTCGATCCCGCGATCGTCGATGCCTTCCTGGCCGTGCTCGAGAAGACCGATCTTGAGCAGTTGATGGAGGCGGTTGAGAAGGGTGTGGGCGAGATCCCCGAAGAAGTCGGAGCCGCCCGCTAGCCTGCGGCCGCGCGCCGGCCCGGCGTGTGGCCCGGGCCTTCCGAAGGCTCTCACAGCAGATCCCGAGCCCCGATCCCATTAGATTCCCGCCAGTCTCCAGGAGATCCGCGGCAGTTGTCTCCCGTTCCGCGGCAGCAATCCCGGTCGGCACAGTTGTTGCTTTCTGGTTGCCCGGAAGCCCGCTTGGGCTTCGGATGCGTGGTTCGGATGCGTGGTGTGGAGAGGGGGTGATGATGATGAATCGCATCGGATCTGCAGTTGTAGTCGTAGTGTTCTTCGCGGTGGTCTTTACCCTTCCTACCTTCCTTCTGGCCGGCGACGAGGTCTCTCCGCTGTACGGGGCCAGGCTCAGCGCAACCTTGATTGAGTGGGAGATGGGACTGGGACCCCTGCCGGATGATGGCGGCGAGGAGACGCCCTGGTTCCCCGTGAGTGCGCAGCCCTTGAGCTTCTGCGCCGGCAGCGTGTGCTTTGGGAGCATGTGTTTCGGCAGCATGTGCGTAAGCAGCGACTGCGTCGGCTCGGGCTGCCTCAGCAGCGGCTGCACGGGCAGTCTCTGCGCCGGTAGCACATGCCTCGGCAGTGTCTGCGCTGGCAGCGTCTGCCTCGGCAGCGCCTGCGTGGGATCGACGTGCGGCGGCTCGACGACATGTCTCAGGAGCTGCGACCCGACCTTCCCGATAGACGACGGCGGGCCGAGCGCTCGTCCCGGCCAGCTGGACTGCCTGCAGCCCTGAGGGTTGAAGCGGATCGCGCCGGATCCCGAGTCGGAGCGGGACCGGCGCAGTGGGTGCGGTGTGTGGGCCTCGCGGGCCCACACGCCCGCCTTGACCTCAAGACGCAGCGAATGGGGGAGAGAGCATGAGCGGAGCGATTGTGGGGGGCTTGATTGGGGCGGCTCTCGGCGTTGCCGGCGGCGTGATCGGCGCGTCTGCCGGCTACCGGAGGGCCGGCGGTCCTCGGGAGCGGAGCTTCATAGTGAAAGCCGTGGTGGTGACGTGTGTTGCGGCTGTGCTCGCGGTGCTGGTGAGCATCTACGCGGCGCCGGCCTACCGAGTGGCCGCAGCGGTGGCCCTCGGGGTGATTGCTTTCCTGCTCAATAGACGGCTGGCGACGGTACGACGCGGGGAGTCCGGACGTCGGGGCGGGGCCGGTGGGGGAGCGTCAGAATCGTGACGGCTCCGTCAAGGAACTTGATGACGGCATCCCACTTCTTGGCGCCAGCAGTCGTGATGCTGGCATCGAACTCGGCCCTCATGCTCTCGGCGTGGTGCGATAAGTGGCTGGGGCTCGTCGGCTGGGTGGCGTTGGTGGGCATGACGTGGCTGGCCCGACCGCCCGTTTGGCGAGGTTGGTGTGATTGCGCCGTTTGGCGAGGTTGGCTTGCCGAGGTTGGGTCTGTGTTGGGGCTCGTTGTGCTGGCCTGGGCAGCACTGGGTCTGGCCGACCCGGTGCTGCGGACCCTGGCCGCGGCATGGCTGTTGTGCGCTGTGCATCTGCTTCAGATTGCCCGGCGGGAGCGCGGGTCAGCCGCGCACCACCCTGCGGGAGACGTGGGTTTCCTGCCACTTCATCTTGCGACTGTATGCTATGCGCTTGGTTTGGCGGCCTACGGCCGGAGCAGCGCGCTGTGGTTTGGGGCTCGCTGGCTGACGGGTCTCGTGACTCTAGGAGGGGCGCCCGCAGGCATATGGGTGCCGGGCTGGCCGATATACGCGTTCGGGATTCTGGTGGCTATCTCGGCACTGGTCCTGCATGCCCGGGCCGAACGGCGTCGCGCGCCGAGCGTCGGGGAGAGACATCCTGGGCGCCCGTGGCTTGCTGCCGCTTGTGCCGTCGGCGTCCTTGTCTCGGGAGCCTTGGCGGGCTCCGCCGTGTTGGGCCGGCTTGTCCCCATCAGCCAGCTCAAGATCTCCTGCGCCCACTTCGGGGCGATGGCCCTGGTGGGGGGCGTGGTCTGGC
>JBAQHK010000039.1:0-3587 GCA_049288275.1 bacterium
TTGATGATGATGAAGTCCTCGAGGTTGGCGTTCTGAAAGGCCACCCTGCCGTGGACCAGATCGTGAAACACCGTCTCCCCCTCGAGCGGCATCTTGAACCTCAAGACGTGGGGCTTGCCCTCCGCCACAAGCCGCGCAGCCTCGTCGTGGACGAGCGCCCGACACTGCCTGTCGTAGGCCGACGCAGCGGGTTCCCCCCGTTCGGCCTTGCGGCGGGCGACCTCATCCTGGGAGCAGAAGCAGTAGTAAGCCTTGCCGTCGGCCAGGAGCTTCTCGGCCCACTGCTTGTAGAGGGGCCGGCGCTGCGACTGGAAGTAGGGACCGTAGTCGCCGCCCACCAGCGGGCCCTCGTCCCAGTCAAGGCCCAGCCACTTCAAGGCGTCGATGATGGCCTTGTAGGACTCCTCGGTGGATCGCTCCTGGTCGGTGTCCTCGATTCTCAGGATGAACTTGCCGCCCCGGCTTCGGGCAAATAGCCAGTTGAAGAGCGCCGTGCGCGCCCCGCCGACGTGCAAGTGCCCCGTCGGGCTGGGGGCGAATCTCACCCTTATGTCGGGGCGTGAATCCACTCGGACCTTCGATGCCTCCAGGGGCATTATGCCGTGACTGATCTCAGACATGGCCTTCCTCGAGCGCCGCCGTTGCTGCCACTTTCGTTCCTGCTACTATACTTGAAAGCCCGGCCGCAGGCAAATCCGGAGAGGTGCCGACCCCGCCTGCCTTACCCGCGCAGAAACCCGATTGCTGCCGGAACCCGCCTACCTTCTTCGCCCAGCCCGCTTCATCCTTCTGAGCCGAGCCGGCTTTGACGACCGCTGCTGGGTGGTGCGCCCCCGCCTGCCGCGCCCGCCCCGGGCCGGCCGGAGTCCACCCCTGCGCCGCCCGCCGGAGCGGCTGCGCTCGATCTCCTGGCGGAGCTCCCCGTAGACCTTGCGGATCTGCGAGCGGCTCATGGACTCCTCGACCTTGAGCTCGCTGCCCTCCCGCTTCTCTCGCGCGGTTATGATGAAGTCAACCTCACGCCTCGCGCGGTCGGCGCTCACAACCTTGACCCGCACGCGGTCTCCCATCCTGTAGAAGCCCCTGCCCCTGGTACCCACCAGCATGACGCCTGTGGCATCGAGCTTGTAGTAGTCATCCCCCAGGCGTGAGACATGCACTAGCCCTTCGACCAGGTTGTCCTCCAACATCACGAAGAGCCCGAAGTCCTTCACACCCGAGATGATGCCCCAGTACTCCTCGCCCAGGCGCTGCTCCATGAACTCGGCGACCTTGGCTTTGGTGAATGCTCGCTCGGCGTTGTCGCCTTCGACCTCTCGGACCGAGGAGATCTCCGCGGCCCGGTGGACGAACTCCCCCAGGGCGTCTCCGTCCTCAGGCTCCAGCCGCTTGAGCCCGTAAGTCTTCAAGAGCCTGTGCACAACCAGGTCGGGATAGCGCCGTATTGGCGAGGTGAAGTGTGTGTAGCATTCGCTAGCCAGCCCGAAATGGCCGACGTTTCGCTCGGAGTACTGTGCCTTCTTCATGCTCCGCAAGAGGAACATGGACACCAGATACTCCTCCGGCGTGCCCTTGACACGCCCCAGTAGGGCCTGGAGCGCCGCGGGTGAGGTCCCCTTGCTCCAGCGGAATCTGTGGCCGAAGGTCGCGGCGAAGAGCCCGAGGTCCTTCATGCGGTCCTCGTCGGGCACCTCGTGAACCCTGTACATGAAGCGCCTGCCCAGATAGGACATGTGGCCCGCCACGGTCTCGTTGGCCAGGATCATCAACTCCTCGATCAGGCTGTGCGACTGATCCCGCCTGACGCGCCGGACGTCCACCGCGTTGCCCTCGCCATCCACCACCACCTGGAGCTCGGGTGTTTCTAGCTCGATGGCCCCGCGCTTGATCCGCTTGTCGCGTAGCAGCTGCCTCAAGTCGTTCGCGCGCTTCAGGGCCTCGCCGATGGACTTCACTTCCGCGGAACAGCGCGGTCCCGGTCCCTTGTCCAGCATCGCCTGGGCCTCGTCATAGGTCAGCCTGGCCGCGCTCCTTATGTGGGTCTCGCCGATCCAGTAGGAGGTCACTTCCCCACGGCGTCCGACGTCCATCACCACGCTGACGGCGAGCCGCGGCTCTTTGGCCACAAGAGCCGCCAGATTGCTCGACAGATTGGCAGGCAGCATCGGCACCACCCGGTCCACCAGATAGACGCTCCGGGCGCGCGCCAGGGCCTCGCGGTCCAGGGCCGATCCCTCGCGGACGTAGTAGTCCACGTCGGCAATGTGGACCCCGACCCGCACCGCGCCCCCACCCAAGGGTTCAAGCGAGATGGCGTCGTCGAAGTCCTTGGCGTCGTCGGGATCGATGGTGAAGGTGAGGAGCTTGGACAGATCTCGCCTGCGGGCCAGCTCAGGTTTGGGAACAGCGTCAGGGATCGCGCCGGCCTCTTCCAGCACCGCCTGGGGAAAGCTGAGCGGGAGATTGAACTCCTTGGCTATTGCCGCGAAGTCCTCGCCCGCGGTGGAGGGCCCTCCCAGCACCTCGGTTATCCTGCCGCGCGCGCTCTCGTAGGGCGCTCCCCACTCGTGGACCCTCACGACCACGTAGTCGCCGGGCCTGGCTGTCACGCCCTCGCCCACGCTCACGCTCTTCTGGGCGGCTTCCTGTCCCACGGTCACCGAGCACTTCTCAGCCGACCCAGCAGGTCTGCCTCGTCTCGTGCGGCCGTAGTAGGGACCGACACCGGGGCGCTCCCGCCAGCCCGAGAGCTGTCCGATCATCGCCTTCTCGCACCGGTCGACGATCTTCACGACCTCGGCCACGGGGCTGCCGTCCTCGGCCTGCCTCAGGCGCGCAAGCACGGTATCGCCGTGAGCGGCCCCGGAAAGACTTTCGCCCGGCACCTTGATGCCGGGCGAACCGTCTATGGGAAACAGGATTGCGGCCTCAACGCCGTAACCCACCAGCTTTCCGGTGACGCAGCCAGCCTCGCCCGGGACCTTGTACCTCTTGCGGCGTCCGCGCACGATCCTGCCCTGGGCCTCCAGCTCCTCAACCAGGGATCTCAAGGCCTTCGTGTCCTTCGATCTTGCCCCCAACTTGCGGGCGAGATCCTTGACCTTGAGCCCCTTGGAGCCCGAACCCCTTAATGCAGCCAGAACCTCTTCGAGGCTAAGTTCCACTTGGGCAGCTTGGCCGGCCTATCTCAGCTTCTTCTTATGCCTGTCCCTGCGCAGTCTCTTCTTGCGCTTGTGGGTCTTGATCTTCTGTTTCTTTCTCTTCCTTCCGCACGGCATCCGTCTCACCCCCCAGGTCCGTCTGGCGGAACCTCACATCGAACGACTAGGCGGAACCTATGAGCTTCACCAGCTCGCGCGAGGCCTTGAAGTAAGGCACGGTCTTCTCGGGAACTTCGACCTGAGCGCCCGTCCTCGGGTTCCTCGCTGTCCTCGCCTTCTTGGTCTTGACCTTGAAACTGCCGAAACCTCTTATCTCAATATGCTCCTTCTCGCACAACGCCTTGGATATGGTCTCTAACAGGAGATCAACAACCACTCCGACATCTCTCTTGGTAAGCCCGGTAACACCCGCCACCTGCTCTACCA
>JBAQHK010000040.1:0-5683 GCA_049288275.1 bacterium
CTACGGGGCCCGCGTGGGGAGTGACGGCTCGGTGCGCGATCCGGCTGGAATCGCGATCTCCGCAGCCGCCGGCGCCCAAGAGTGTCCGGACGTCGCTTGCGACGGCACCGGGTACCTTGTGGTCTGGCAGGACAACCGCGGAGGCGCCTACGACATCTACGCGGCCCGCGTGGACTCGGCGGGCGCGGTGCTGGATGGCAGCGGGTTTGTGATCTCGGGCGCGGCCTCGGACCAGACGCACCCGGCAGTTGCCTTCGACGGCACCGACTACCTTGTTGTTTGGCAGGACCTGCGCGGCGGCGTGGCCTGCGATGTCTACGGGACGCGGGTCTCCGCCGGCGGCACCGTGCTCGATCCGGCGGGCATCGCGATCTCAACCGCGACGGGCGCCCAGGAGTATCCCGCGGCGGTCTTCAACGGCGCAGGCTACCTGGTCGTCTGGCAGGACAGGCGCGGCGGCCCCTACGCGGATATCTACGCCGCCCGGCTCGCCACCGACGGCACGGTCCGCGACCCGGCAGGACTTGCGGTATCGGCGGCTTCCTACGATCAGCTCTATCCCACCCTGGCTTTCGAGGGCACCTACTGGGTCGTGGCCTGGCAGGACATGAGGCGACTCGCGACGCGGCCGGACATATTCGCCGCTCGCGTCGACACCACAGGCGTCGTCCTGGATGCCACAGGCTTTGTCGTGTCCAACGAGTCATACAATCAGTTGGCGCCGGCTGCGGCCTCGGGCATTCCGGGCCAGACCGTGATCGCCTATTCGTCATTCACTCACGCGCCAGATTACGGTTCATCGCGCATCTGGGCCAACTCGTACGGCACTGCCTCCGGAGTGCCCTGGGATGGGCTGCCCGGCGAGCCCGCGAAGAGACTCGTCATCACCCCCAATCCCGCGATCGGTCGCGTGGCATTTGAGGTACGGCTCGAGCCGGGCGAGGCGGCGTCTTTGAAGATCTTCGATGTTGAGGGACGGCTCGTGGCGACCCTGCTCGATAAGGCGGGGCCCGCGGAGGACATGAGAAGCGTGGAGATCGAGAGCGACATCACGGCCCCCGGAATCTACTTCTGCCGGCTCGAGCACAGCGGGCGCACAGAAGTCCGAAAGCTGGTCGTGCTGCGCTGATGGCTCCGCGCCGCGGCCTCCTCGGCGGCAGCGAAATCCCTTGCCCGCCTCGGCCCGCCGTGCTACAGTCTCTTGAGCCAAGTCGTGAACCAAACCCAGGGCGTGTCTCGGGGTCCTGGGTCGCATAATGTATGGGTCGCAAAGCGTAAGGGACTCCCGATGTTCAGATCGGTCCTCATAGCCAATCGCGGCGAGATAGCCCTCCGAGTGATCCGGGCCTGCCGCGAGCTCGGCATTCGAACGGTCGCGGTCCATTCCGAAGCCGATCGCACATCGCCTCACCTGGAGGCGGCCGACAAGGCTGTCTGCATCGGCGGCTCCAGGAGCAGCGAGAGCTACCTCAACATGGAAGCCATCGTCCAGGCCGCCATTCAGAACGAATGCCAGGCTCTTCATCCCGGTTACGGCTTCCTGGCCGAGAACTCCCTCTTCTCGGCCCTGTGCGCCCAGAGCAAGATCACCTTCATCGGGCCCCCACCCCACGCGGTGAGGCTGATGGGAGACAAGGCCCGTGCTCGCGAGACGATGAAGGGCCTCGGGCTCCAGCCCATTCCGGGCTCGGAGGGGACTCTGGCTTCGATCGAACACGCCGCCCAGACCGCCTCAGCAATCGGCTATCCGGTGATGCTCAAGGCGGCGGCCGGCGGTGGCGGCAAGGGCATGCGCATCGTGCGCGAGGCCGGCGACCTGAAGCGCGCCTACGACGAGGCCTACCTCGAGGCAGAGAAGGCCTTCGCCAATCCGGCGCTCTACATGGAGAAGTTCATCTCAAACGGCCGCCACATCGAGTTCCAGGTCTTGGCCGACGTCTTCGGCAACGCCGTCTACCTGGGCGAGCGCGAGTGCTCGGTGCAGCGAAGCCACCAGAAGCTGATTGAGGAGTCTCCCTCGCCGGTTGTGACCGATGAGATCCGCCGCGAGTACGGCGCCAAGGTGGCGGCCGCCGTCTCCAAGGTCGGCTACTTCAACGCAGGGACGGTCGAGTTCCTGAGGGACGAGGACGGCAAGCTCTACTTCATGGAGGTGAACGCCCGGCTCCAGGTGGAGCACCCCGTAACCGAGATGGTCACGGGCTTCGACATCGTGAAGGAACAACTTCGGATCGCGGCCAACTGCCCGCTTTCCATAAGCCAGAAGGATATCAAGTTGACGGGCCACGCCATCGAGACCCGCATCAATGCCGAAGACCCGGCACAGGGCTTCAAGCCTGATCCCGGCACGATCAAGGTCTTCGAGCCGCCCAGGATGGACTCGGTTCGCGTGGACACCCACATACGGGCCGGCTACACCATCCCACCCTTCTACGATTCCCTTATATGCAAACTCATAGGCCACGGCCGCGACCGCGACTCGGCGATCGCCACGACCGTGAAGGCCCTCAAGGCTTTCAAGATCGAGGGCGTCAAGACCACCATCCCGATCCACATAGACCTCCTGTCAACGCCGGAGTTCAAGCGGGGCGACTACAGCACTCGCCTGGTGCAGGACTTCCTGGCCCAAAGGAGATGAGGCCCTATGGCTAAGACCCTGGTTCAGCCGATCGGCTCCGCGCTGGAGTCCTTCATGAAGGCCGAGGAGTCCCGCGCCAACGCCGAGGCCATGGAGAAGTTGGAGCGCAATCTCGAGGCCAAGCGCGCCGAAGTCAAGGCGGGCTGGGGCGATGAGTACGTCGAGCGCGTCCACAAGAAGGGCAAGCTCACCACCTGGGAAAGGCTGGAGCTCTTGAAGGACGCGGGCAGCGAGATCCTCCCGGTGGGCACCTTCGTCAACTACGGCCAGGAGTTCGGCGAGGGCAAGGACAAGAAGAAGTGCCCCGGCGCAGGCGTCGTGACGACCTTCGTCAAGGTGGAAGGCCGCCATACCATGGTCATAGCCAACGACAACACCGTGGCCTCGGGCGCGTGGTGGCCCCAGACTCCCGAGAAGATCGAGCGGGCCCAGCACATTGCGCTGCGCTTGAGGATCCCGGTGATTTACCTTGTGGACTGTAGCGGCCTCTACCTGCCGGAGCAGTCCAGATCGTTCCCCGGGCCCACGGGCGCTGGTTTCATTTTCAAGATGAACAGCCTTCTGAGCGCCACAGGCGTCCCCCAGATCGCGGCGGTCTTCGGCGACTGCATCGCCGGCGGGGGCTACATGCCCATCATCAGCGACCGCGTCTACATGACCGAGCAGGCTTACATGGTGATCGCGGGAGCAGCCTTGATCAAGGGCGGCAAGTCCCAGAACATAACCTCGCTCACCATCGGCGGGCCCGACGTTCACGTTCACATCTCCAACTGCGCCGACTTCCGCGGGCCCGACGATCAGGCGGTCCTGAAGATGATCCGCAGGGACATCTCGCTGCTTCCCACCTCGGGCATCGAATACTACAAGTACGACGGCGACACCAGCGAGCCCCTTTACGACACCGGCGAGCTCAAGTGCATCTTCCCCTACGACTACCGCATGTCCTACGACACCCGCCAGGTGATAGCGCGCCTGGTGGACTCGAGCCTCTTCTGGGAGCTCCTGCCCGCGAAGGGCGAGGAGATGATCACAGGCATTGCGCGGATAGGCGGGCTCTACGTCGGCGTCATAGCCAACAACCAGTTCCTGATAGGACACCCGGAGTACCCCGATCAGAAGCGCCCGGGCGGGATACTCTATCGCGAGGGCATCGCCAAGATCTCCCAGTTCTCGCGGGCCTGCAACGACGACGGCATCCCGATCGTGTGGCTTCAGGACATCTCGGGCTTCGACATCGGCACCGAAGCCGAGAAAGAGGGCCTCCTGGGCTACGGGTCGAACCTGATCTACACCAACTCCACCAACAGCGTCCCCATGATAACCGTGCTCCTGAGAAAGTCCTCGGGCGCGGGCTACTACGCCATGGCGAGCAGCGCCTACGACCCGGTGGTGCAGCTCTCCACCCCGATCACGCGCCTGGCGGTGATGGAAGGCCGGACGCTTGCGATCGGCGCTTTTCGCACGCGGCTTGACGACAACTTCGAGATCATAGACACCAATCCCGAGGAGATCGAGAAGATCAAGCGGGGCATGCAGGAGGTCGAGGACCGCATAACCCGGGACATGGACCCGGTGAGGTCGGCCTCGCTCCGGGACACCGACGAGGTGGTCGCCATGCACGAGC
The DNA here is from genome assembly GCA_049288275.1 of bacterium. GTDB lineage: Bacteria > Arandabacterota > Arandabacteria > Arandabacterales > Arandabacteraceae > JBAQHK01. The sequence continues at coordinate 4,263 of JBAQHK010000040.1, forward strand.
TGAGGCCCTACTTGAGAGCGATGGTCGAGATGAGCTATCAGGCGATCGGTTACAGGCGAGTCAAGAACCCGCGCATCTGGTCGATGCACGATCTCAGCGTGCTGACGGACATATAGAGGCACCGGGAGAGGGACAATGGCAGGCAAAGACACGGACCTGGCGAGGCTGGTAGGCGGGCCCAAGACTTGTCTTGTGAGGGAGCGCCCCGGCGAGAAGGGCGTCTTCGATGTCCTGTCTCCCGCCGTAGGCCTCTTCGATCTGCCGCCCGCGGTGGGCACTTTCGTCCGGCCGGCCTCCCACGTGGGCTACCTCACCGTCCTCCGGCGTTACTACCACCTGGTGGTACCCGAGGGACATCACGGAGTGGTGACCCAGGTTCACGTGTCGGTTCGCAAGCAGCGCGTGGAATTCGGCGAGCCCCTGTTCACGGTGAGCCCCGAGGCCGCCTCCGGCGCGCTGGCCTTCGAGAAGGCCGAGCGCACCGCCGCCGGCAGGGACGAGGGCGTGCCCGAGGGGATGTTCGCCGTGAAGTCACCGACCGACGGCATCTTCTATCGGCGGGCCAACCCCCAGTCGCCCTCCTACGTTGAGGATGGCGCCGTGGTGGAGCACGGAGCGGTGCTGGGCCTGGTTGAGGTGATGAAGTGCTTCAACCCCATCATCTATGCCGGCGAGCCCGAGCTTCCCGCCCGGGGCCGCATCGCCCGCATCGTTGCCAAGGACACCACCGAAGTCAAGCACGGCGCCGTGCTCTTCCTCGTGGAGCCCGCGTAGCAGCAGCCCGCGCAGTTAGGCGAAGGACCTGATGATCCGGCTGATGTCGGGGACATCGTGCTCGCCGGCGAGGGTCTTCCCTCGGAGGATTCTCTCGTCGAAGGTGGGTTTCTCCACCTTGTAGAAGATGCCCAGCGGGATCCGCTCCCCCTCCCCGTAGTTCCACTCCCGGGCCTTGGCGTGCGCGGCATCGAGATCGGTCGGGTCGTGACCGGCAAGGTCGTAAACCCGCGAATTGTAGAACTGGTAGGTATTGTAGAAGGTGAAGCAGGGCTGAAGCACGTCGATGAAGGCGAATCCCCTGTGCAGGGCCGCCTGCTTGATGAGGCCGGCAAGCTCCTTGGCTTTGACCGAGTAGCCGCGCGCGACGAAGGTGGCGCCGGCCGCCAGCATGAGTTCCAGGGGATTCAAGGGTTCTTCGAAACTTCCCCGCGGCGTGGAGCGGCCCTTGAGGCCTAGCGGGCTGGTCGGTGTCACTTGGCCGGTGGTAAGGCCGTAGATGCGGTTATTGTGCACCACCATCGCCACATCTATGTTGCGCTTGGCTGACATGATCAGGTGATCCAGGCCCTCGCCGTAAGCGTCGCCGTCACCGGCGTGCCCGATGACGGTGAGCCCCGGATTGGCCAGCTTGATGCCGGTAATGG
>JBAQHK010000041.1:0-2672 GCA_049288275.1 bacterium
CCGACCCGCCTCCGGACTCAAGGCTCGGTCTCTCGCCGAGAGCCCGCTTGAGCTCCCTGACCAGGTAGAGCAGCCTCACCAGCGGCAGGCCCACCACGTTGAAGTAGCAACCCCTGACCTCGCCGACGATCGCCGCGCCGTAGCCCTGGATGCCGTACGAGCCGGCCTTGTCCATGGGCTCGCCGGTCGCGATGTAGGCGTCTATCTCGGAGCCGGTCATCGCTCTTATCCGCACCGAACTGCGCTCGCAACCCGCAACCTCCCGCCCACTGGCCGCGTCCACAACCGCAAGCCCGGTGTAGACCGTGTGCCACCTGCCGGCGAGCATCCCGAGCATGCGCTTGGCATCCGCCCTGTTCCTCGGCTTCTCGAGTATGTCTCCGTCCGCCACCACAACGGTGTCGGCCCCGAGGACCATGCCCCGCCGGATGCGCCCCACGACCGAGCGGGCCTTGAGACTCGCAAGCCGCAAGACGTGCCGGGTGGGATCCTCGTGGGCGTGGTCGTCCTCGTTCAAGTGAGGCGCGACCACCCGGTGCTTGATGCCCACCAGGCTCAAGAGGTAGCGTCGCCTGGGCGAGGAGGAAGCAAGAACGATGGGGTCTTCGAAGAACGGGAAAGGCCTCATGTGTCCTGCCGAGCTCAAGTCGGAACCACCTCTCGAAACCCGCCGACGATCAGTCGGACGGCTCTGACCAAGCCTAACGTGCCGCGGGGTCTTACGGAAGTGAAAACCTCGGGAGATCACCTGTCCATGTCACTTGTCTATGATCAGGGTCACCGGACCGTCGTTGGTGAGCTCGACGAGCATCTTCGCCTGAAACCGGCCGGTGGCCACCTCGATGCCCTCGGCGCGCAGAGCATCCGCGAAGAGCCGATACAACGGCTCGGCGACCTCGGGCGGCGCAGAGTCGCTGAAGCTCGGCCGCTTGCCCTTGACGCAGTCCCCGTAGAGCGTGAACTGAGAGACCACCAGCGCCTTGCCGCCGATGTCCGCCAGGCTGAGATTCATGAGGCCCCGGTCGTCCTCGAAGACCCTGAGGCCCGCGCACTTCCTCGCGAGCCAGCGGGCCCCGTCCTCGGTGTCGCCCTTGGCCACACCCAGGAGGACGAGCAAACCGCGGCCGATTTCGCCGACGGTCTGGCCCTCGACCGTCACCCTGGCCTGTCTCACACGCTGCACAACCGCTCTCAAGGCCTCACCGCTCTCACCGGGTCACCTCGTCCCCGGCCCGCTACCTGAGCGCGACGAAAGCTATCATCCTACCGCACGCCGCCCCGTCCGCTCGATACGAGCTCAGCAACTCCTTGTTGCACGACGTACAGGTCTTGTCAATCGAAATGCACCCTGGCGGAACCCCGCAGTCAATCAACCGGCCGGCCGCGGCGAGCTTGAGGTCGAACTTGGTCCTGCCCGCCGTCACAGCGGCGAAGCGCGCGACCTCGCCGGGAGCAAACTCCTTCAAGAGGTCCGCCCCGACCTCGTAGCAGCACACCCCGATTCCGGCGCCGATCACGAAACCGGTTCCCCCCCCGGCCCCAAGGTTCCTCATCGACTCCACGAACTCCTCAACCACGCCGGCGGCGACGCCGCGCCACCCGCAGTGGGCGACGCCCGCCACCGCACGCTCGGCGTCGAAGGCCAGGAGCGGCAGGCAGTCGGCGACGCTAACGGCGATCGCCTCGCCCCGGCGGCTGGTGACCAGGCCGTCGGCTTCGCCGATCTCGCCCGCGCCGGCGCCGCCCAGGGCGACGATCCTCTTGCCGTGAATCTGGATGGGAAGGCCAAGAGGCATGCCGGCGATCGGGGAGTCAACCGAGAGCGCCTCCCGGACGGCGCCGGCCCACCGCTCGTGGGGGGTGCCCACCGCAAGGTCCCTGAAGACCACGATCCCGTGGGCCAGCCCGGGAAAATCCAGATCGGAATAGGTAAGCAGGGTGCGACCGCCAGCGGCCGAGCGGCGGGGGAGCGTCCAGCGCGGCGCACCGGAATCCTCAGCCTGCCGGCTCATTCACCTCCCGCCTCACCCTTGCGGGAGACCTCGCGCACGCCCTTGATCTTCGAGAGCGCCTTCAGAACCGAACCGAGATGATTGACGTTCTTGATCTCCAGGACAAAGACGCCGCTGCACAGAGGCCCGTGGCTGATCATGTCGGACTTGACGATGTTGGCCTGCTCGTCGGAGATCGCCTGGGCGATGTCGGCCAGCAGGCTCCTCCTGTCCTCGCCGACCACGGACACTTTGACGGGGAAGGTCTGATCCTTGCCGGTGTCCCAGGCCGCGTCTATCATGCGGTCGCTGGGTATCGCCTGCCTGAAGACGTTCTGGCAGACGTCCCTGTGAACCGAGATGCCGTGGCCCTTGGTCACGATGCCCACCACGTGGTCGCCGGGCACCGGCTGGCAGCACTTGGCAAACCTTATCGCTATGCCGGCCATACCCTGAACCTTGATTCCTACCGTGGGACGGGATCGTGACGGCGCCTTGACGGGCTTCTCCTTGGCGCGCGGCTTCTCCTCCGCAGGGTAGAACTTCCTCAGCACATACTGGCAGGAGATGTCGCCGCAGCCCAAGGCGAAGAGCAGGCCCTCACGGTCGCTCTTTCCCATGGCGCGCGCCCCCTCATCCAGGTCCTTGTCCCCGGGGCAGGCCTTCCTGGCCTTGCGGAAC
>JBAQHK010000042.1:0-3020 GCA_049288275.1 bacterium
GCCTCCCGTCGAGGTCACCGGGACACTCCACATCAACGCCGCCCCAGCACAGACGCCCGCACGGGAGATCTTGTCCCCTACCAGCGCCGACAGCGACAGCTAGCCGCCTCCGCTGCCGGCACCCCCACCCGCGTCCGGTCGGCGGGCGACCTGGTGGAGGGCGGCCCGCCGACGGTCCGGGAGATGGACCGGCTCAGATACACGTATCTCGCTGATCTGGCGCAGGTCATGGGAATCCGGCCGTGGGAGACAGACCTCCTGACGGTCCGGGATATGCGTCGCCTCTGCGCACGGCTACGGATCCTCCACCAGCAGCAGGACGGGAGGCGGTGACCCGTGGGCCGTAGTATCTCGTTCGATATCGCCGCCGTCGACAAAGCCTCCAAAGCGTTGGAGGGCGTCGGGAAAGAAGTCGCCGAGCTCGGCCGGAAAATCGATTCCGCCGGTGGCGATATCGACGTCAAAACGGGAGAAGCGTCCCGTGAGCTGTCGAAGCTCGATGCGCAGCTCGCGAAAGTCGATTCGCAGCTCGCCCGGCTGAACGCCAAATCGTTCAAGATCGATGCGAACACTGATGCCGCGCGGCGAGACCTCACCGTCCTCGAAGCCGAGCTGAAACGAACCACCGACGAAGACCGCCAGATGAAGCTCCGCCTGGACATCAGCCAGGTCCAGGCGCGGCTACGGCAGCTCGCCGCCGAGAAAGTCGCCATTGACGTCGAGACCGGCGCCGCCCAAACCGAGGTCAACAAGCTGAAACAGTCCTTCGACGGCATCACGACCGATGCCGCCCAGGGCGAGGTCGAGCAGCTGGAACAGTCTCTCGATGGTCTGGACGACGGACACCGCAAGATCGACGTCGATGTCAGCGGCGCCATCGCCAGCGTCGGGAAGTTCATCGCGGTCCTCGGCGCGATCCCCGCCGTCACCACGGTCGCCGTGGCCGCCGTCGGCGCCGTCGCCGGAGCCGGTATCGCCGTCGGCGCCGGAGCGGTCGCCGCCGTCTCAGGGTTCAGGGGCATCGGTGACGCCGTCACCGCGATGGGCGAGAAAGCCACGGCCGGTGGCGGTGCGGTGAAGGCCTCCGCCAGTGCGATCCGCTCCGCGACCCAAGGCGTGGTCGACGCCCGCCGGGGGCTGACCCAGGCGAACGAGCGTGTCGTCCTCGCCGAGAAAGATCTTGAACAGGCTCAGGAGGACGCGAAACGAGCCCAGGAGGGCCTGAACGACGCGCGCGAGGATGCGATCCGCACCCTCCAGGACTACGAGTCCCGGTCGAAGAACATGGCCCTGGACCAGGAGTCTGCGGCCTTGTCCGTGCTGGAGGCCAAAGATCGGCTCCACGAGGTCCGCAAAGACGAGAAGTCCGACTCGCTCGATATTGCCCGCGCTGAGCTGGCGGTCCGTGAGGCACGCCAGCGGGAGAAAGATCTGACGCTGGAGGCCACCCGCCTCGCCGAGGACAAGGCCGAGGTCGACGAGAAAGGCGTCGAAAAATCAGATCAGGTCGTTGCTGCGCAGGACCGGATCAGTGCCGCGCAGGAGCGTGTTCAGGACGCCGACCGGCAGGTCAGTGACTCCCGGCAGCAGGTCATCAGGGCGACGGAGCAGCTCGTCGAGGCGCAGCTCCGTCTCCAGGAGACTCTCAAGCCGAAGGCCGCCAGTGGTGGTGGCGGGGTCGACAAGCTCAAGGAGGCGATGGAAGGCCTCGGCCCGAAGGCCCGCGAGTTTGCGCGGTACCTGTACGACCTCAACGAAGGCCCACTGACGAAGCTGCGGCAGACGGGGCAGGAACGGTTCCTCCCGGGCGTCCAGGACGGCCTGGAGGCGATGGAGAAGCAGATCCCCCGGATCACTCCGGCGTGGGGGAGCTTCTCCGGGACCGTCGGGAAGATGGTCGGGGACGGGATCCGGATCGGGTCCGAGCTCGCCCCGTCCATGTTGCGGTTCGCGGACGCGTCCCTCCAGGGGCTGTCGCCCCTCGGGCCGCTCCTGTCCCAGTTTGGGACGGAGCTCGGGGCGACGTTGGACCGGATGTCGCAGACCGGGCAGGCGCAGGCTGCGATGCAGGCCGTGGTCGATGTGGTTGGTGCGTTGTTGCCGCTGCTGCCGCAGCTCGTCGAGTCCGGTGCGGCGATGATGGTCGAGCTCGGCCCCGGCCTGGCGGCGGTCCTGACGTCCCTGTCGCAGTCCCTGGGCTCGAATCTGCCCGCCCTGGTGGGGATGGCGGGCGGCATGTCGACCCTGCTCCAGGCGATCGCGCCCCTGTCGCCCAAGTTGGTGACGTTCGGCGTGGCCCTTCTGGCCGCACAGAAGGTCGGGCTGCTGGGATCGATGCTGAACATCGCGTCGGCGGGGTTCGACCGGCTCAAGACGGCCGCGAAGGGCGCGGCGACGGACCTGGACGGCGCGGGACGGTCGATCGACACGACCAAAGGCCGTCTGTCCGGGATGGAGGCGGCAGCAGGACGGCTCGGTATCGCCATGGTGGCGTCACAGGTGGCTTCCACGGCTTTCGGGAAGTCCGCGACGGCGGACGCGAACACCGCGCAGCGTGCGCTGGCCGAGTTCTCCCGGACGGGTCAGTCAACATCGGGGATATTACAGAATCTTGACTACGATCTTGACACGCTGGCGGATTCACAGTGGTACGACAAGGTAGCTATCGGGACCGCCGGGGTCATCGAATCATTCACAGGCCTGGGTGCTGTCGCAGACAACTCGCTACAGCATGCCAGTGAAAGGCTCGGATCGATAGACGCCGGTCTCGCACAGATGGTGCAATCCGGTAATGCTGCCGCAGCCGAGCAGGCCTTCAAACGTTTGGCACAGCAGGCTACCGAAAAGGGGATTTCGATAGATCGCCTGAACCAGGCTCTGCCTACCTATCGAAACGCCCTGGACGGGGTGAAGCTGTCGGCGGACGGGACGGCAAGTGCCCTCGGACGTATGAACCAGGCACACAAGCTGACTGCCCAGGAATATATGACCGGGGAGCAGGCGTCCATCCAGTACTCGGC
>JBAQHK010000043.1:0-1972 GCA_049288275.1 bacterium
GGTCAAACGTCAGCCCCTCATCCTCGGGCCGCATCAGGCGGCATGTCACCTCGTTGGTCATACTCATCTGCGGCTAACGGTGTGGCTGAGCGGCAGAGCGGAGGCGGCGGGGCTGTTGCCTGCCACACCTCGCAAGAGCCATGCCGCCGTAGCGATGTCCGCTCGAGCCACTTGTTAGGCACTCATCCCTCCGATTTTGCCACGTGCCGCCATGCACGTCTGAACCCCTCTCGCTCCGCCTCTGCAACCGTGCTGACATAGCACTCACCTGCACGACATATCATGGTCCGATCATACTGCTGATCAAAGGGTAGATGATAAATCCTCTCTCCGGTGCTCAGGTTTATGTTGCACTTTATCATTGGGTACGAGGCAGACAGCGGAACATGCTCGACGCGGATGCCCAGGATCCGAGCGACCTCCTTAGCAACCTCTGAGAGCGAGGTGGTTGTCGTTAGGACCGGCGTTACCGCACTGTCGGGATTCTCCAACTTGTAATGAATTGTGGTCCCGAGCAACTGAAAGAGATGCTTTTCGTGAATGACCTTGTGCTTGCTCCAGCACTTAGCTTGGACGATTGCAACTTCCCCGTTCTTGGCGCAGATGAGATCGCGCCCGAGGTCCTCGAACCCACGCAGCGCTCCCTGATAGGTCACAGCCCAGCCATCGGTTTCACGAAGATAACCTAGGTACCGCTCGTAATACCGGCCTATCTCCCAGTCGGACTTCGGCCGGGCAACGTAGCGATCGAGCGCGAGCTGGTTCCTCTCGGTCGGCGAAAGACGCTGCCATTCGTCTCGGGACAGGAACATGAGCGACCGGTCTGCCGTGTCGAGTTCCTCTAAGTTGTCAGCACCCGCCGCTAACGGTACGCGCTCGTCAAGAATCAGCTCGCGGTATTCCTCGAGCTGCGGGAAGTATTCTTCGTAAGCTCTTAGCTGGTATTCAAGAAACTTCAAGCGTTCTGTGAGTTCGCGCTTCTCTCTTTTCACCTCTTTGACGACATCTGCGGACTTCTTCGCCGGATGGGACTTGAAGCGTAAATGATCGTCTCGTTGGTCACGGGCCTCTTCAGCCTCTGCGATGTACGCGGCCAACCAGCGCCGTCCTTTGAGAATCCCGGCCCTGAAGGCAGCATCCCGACCGTCCAAGTACATGCTGAGACGAGCGTTATATGCGCTCTCGCGCGCTCGGATCGTCAGACCACGCACCAAGCCGATGATGGCACTTATCCCCACGACCGCCAGAATGATTATGAGGAGTAGCATAAGCGCTCACAACTCACTAGATGACTCCGCCCAAGATCTGGCAACTGAACCCTGATGTGCCTAACGGTGTCGCTGAGCGGCGGGCGGAGGCGGCGGGGCGCTTGCTCGGCCCTCCCGCAAAAGCCATGCCGCCGACGCAGCCGTCCGCTCGAGCCACTTGTTAGCCGCGTTTCTCAACTGCCCCCTCTGTGTAGGTCCACACCCGATTCGATCGCCCTCACCATCCGGACAAAACGGATCCCGTTCCGTTCCTGTTCCGGTTCCATCTGGCGGAACCCGAGTCTCACGTAAACGGGAACTGCCCACAATGAGGAATTCACGTCGATCATGCTCAAGTCAGGCTTGCGGCTGCGGCAGATCGCGGTGGCTCGCTCGACTAATCGACGGCCGATCCCCTGACGGTGACATGAGGAATCCACGAACAGCAGGCAAATATGAGAGTGGCCCTTCACGTCAATCATGCCCACGATCTGCCCGTCAGATTCTGCGACCATCACAAAGTGTCCGGAAGGCCGACTGAACACCATGGCATGACTTGCACGCAGAAACTCGCCGATCCCGTCTTGCGTGCAGTCCCGACGCACAAACTCATCGAACCCACGTTTGACCAGGTCAAACGTCAGCCCCTCATCCTCGGGCCGCATCAGGCGGCATGTCACCTCGTTGGTCATACTCATCTGCGGCTAACGGTGTGGCTGAGCGGC
>JBAQHK010000044.1:0-17143 GCA_049288275.1 bacterium
GTACTTGCCTGTGAAGACCGTGACGGGCACGAAGCTGAACTTGCCCGGTCCGTAGTTCTCGGGCTCGAATATGGTATCCAGCGGGAGCGCCAGCAGGTCGTAGTTCTCCGGGCTGACATCGGCGATATCGGTGGAGAACGCCTTGATGTCGAAGTCGCGCTCGCGCCTGCTCAGTTCCAGCCCAGCCTTGATCTTCCTGTCTCCCAGGGGCAAGGTCAGGTCGGTGGACAGCCCAACCGTGTGCTCCTGGAGGTCGGACCACGTCCGGTAATTCTCCTTCATCGTCGATACCTCGGAGGCGCCGCGTTCGTAGGTAACGAACTTCCTGTCCGGCTCGCTGGCACTCGAGGTGGTCCAGGAGACCCTCCACGCCCCCTGGAGGCCACCCAGCGGAAGGCGGTGGTCGCCGGCCAATTTCGCAAGCGCGAAGGAGCGCTGGTCCCACTCGACAGTTTGCCTGTCTGTGAACTCGCCACTCGCGGGCAGCCCGCTTGACGCGCTTATCCTATCCACGCCCGACCCGGTAAGGTCGGCTTCGAGGCTGAGGCTGTGCCGGTCCGAGACTCTGTAGCTCAGGCCGGCCAGCAGCCCCCACGAAGCTGAGCGAGAATAGCGTGCGCCGCTGAAGTCCGATATGGGGTAGCCCCGATAGGTGGGCCGCTCGACGAACCTCACCGCCTCGTGACCATTCCGATAAGACCCGGCCGCCACAACCCCGAGCGACCGCCGGGTCCACTTGAAGCAGTCCCCGAAGGAAAGACTCAGGGACTTGTTGAGCGGAGCCCTTTGGGTTCGGATCGCCCAAGTATTGGACAGTGTCCTGGCCAGATCGTAGCCTTGCTTGTCCTGGGGCAGAGCCCTCGCGCCGTCGTCGTATCCCAGCCAGTCGGTGCTTCCACCCCGTGAGGCCAGCACGGTGCGCGTGGACGACCTGCTGTCATAGGAGTATGAGGCCGACATGCTGGCTAGGCGCGCCGACGGGAAGGTCATGGTATTGAGCTCGACAACGCCCCCGGCCAGATCGCCGCCCTTGTCCGGCGTCATGGTCTTGACCACCACGCTGTTCTCCAGCAGGTTGGCTGGAATCATATCGAAGGCGAAGCTCTTCTTGTCAACGTCGGCGTCCGTGCTGGTGACCGTCACGCCGTTTATGGATGCACCGTTGTACCTGTCGGTCATGCCCCGTATGAAGATGAACTTGTCATCGTGGACCGAGATGCCCGTGACCCGTGCCAGCGCATCTCCGGACGTGGCGTCGGGGGAGTTGGCTATCTGCTCCGCGCTTATCGCGTCGCTTATGGCGGCGGCCTTCTTGCGGTTGACCAGGATGGCGGCCGACGTCGAGAGCACTCGCTGGGCGGATACCACGATCTCCTTGATCTCAACGGCCTCGGGTATGAGGCTCACCACGATCGGCGTGGGCACGCCCCCGTTTACCACCAGGCTGTCGATCACCATTGCGGCGTACCCGACGTAGAAGACCTTGAGGTCGTATGTCCCTGGCGGGACATTCTGGATCTTGAAATTGCCCTGATCGTCAGTTGCGGCTCCCCAAGAGGTGTCGATGATCCACACGTTCGCGCCCAGCAGCCTGTCGCCGGTCTCTCCGTCGCGAACGTTACCCTCTACCGTCCCGCCCTCTGCGCCGAGAGCGAGCGCTCCGACCAGCACCAGGCCAGCCAGCGCCGCTACCACCGGGATCCTGCTTGTCATTCCTTGCCCTCCTTTGTGCGTCCCACTCCGAAGCGGCGATCATTCAGCGAGAATTCTACCGAAGCAGTGTTAGGCAGGAATTAGGAGAGGGTTAAGAATCAGTCAATCTGCTGGCTGCGTCGCGCCAAGGCAAGGCGGGTGGCCCGACGAGCACAGCGTGAGCGAGCACGCCGGAGGTGACCGGCGGCAGGACCCGCCAGTCGAGCCGGCTTCGGTCGGGGGCTGCGCTCCGGCTCGGAACCCCACTCGCCTCCGCATCAGCCCCTCTCCCTCGCCTGCGGCACATGGGCGCCGAGGAAGGGCCGATTGCCCGTAGCGAATATCAGTACTCTGAGCGAAGGGCTTCGGCCCGACGACGGCCCCGAACGCGAGGGCGGGTGGCTCCGTTGGGGACCCTCTGCTCTATGGACCTTCGTCGTGATGGTGCTTGATCACGCGGCCCTCGACCATGAAGATCACTTCCTCGCAGATGTTGGTCGAGAGGTCGGCGATCCGTTCGAGGTTGCCCGAGACCCGTATCAAGTGCATCGCCCGCTCGATGGTCGAGGCGTCGGACACCATGTAGGTTATCAGCTCGCGCAGGATCTGGATTCTGAACGCGTCCACCACGCTGTCCCGCTCGCACACTGACTTGGCGAGATCGGCATCCTCGTCTATGAACGCCTGAATGCCGTCCTTGAGCATCCCGATGGTGACCTCCCCCATCCTGGGAATGTCTATCAGCGGCTTGACCAGCGGCCGCTCCATGAGGAAGATTCCGCTCTCGGCGATGTTGACCGCGTGGTCGCCCATCCGTTCCAGGTCGTTGCCCATCTTCATAGTCATCAGTATGGCCCTCAGGTCTCTGGCCTTCGGCTGATACTGGGCAATCAGGACCGTGCACAACTCGTCGATCTCGATCTCCCGTTGGTTGACCTTGGGCTCGTCTATCTCAATGACCCCGGTCAGCACCGCGCGGTCCCGTGCCAGAAGGCCGCTTACAGCCTTCTCGATCATGGAGGCCGTCAGATTGGCGTACTCCACTATTTCCCTCTTGAGGCCCGCCATCTTTTCGTCAAGCATCGTCTTCTCCCCGCTCCCGCCAGCATCCGGCGGCTCTTATCCGAACTTGCCGGTCAGGTACTCCTCGGTCCGCTTGTCCTCAGGCACAGTAAACAGCTTCTCACTCGGCCCGAACTCCACCAGCTCCCCAAGGTAGATGAACGCGGTAAGGTCCGACACGCGCGCGGCTTGCGCTATGTTGTGCGTGACCAGGATGATGGTCACGTCCTCTTTCAGCTCGCCCATCAGCTGTTCGATGTGCGAGGTTGCCTTGGGGTCCAGCGCGGAGGTCGGTTCGTCCAGGAGCAGGATCTCCGGCTTCATCGCCAGCGCCCGCGCGATGCACAGACGCTGCTGCTGCCCGCCCGACAGGAAGGTGCCCTTTCTGTGGACGCAGTCCTTGACCTCTTCCCACAGCGCCGCCTTGCGAAGCGACTCCTCGACCACGCGGTCACGTTCCGACTTCGCGAGCCCTATACCGTTCAGGCTGTAACCGGCGACCACGTTATCGTAGATGCTCATGGTTGGAAACGGGTTGGGCTTCTGGAAGACCATCCCTATCTTGCGCCGGACCATGATCGGATTGACCGCGAGCACGTTCTCGCCTCCGAGCATGATCCTGCCGCTGGTTCGCGCCCCGGGGGTAAGCTCGTGCATCCGGTTTATGCACCTTATAAGCGTGGTCTTGCCGCAACCCGAAGGTCCCATTATGGCAACCACCTTGTTGCGGGGCACCGCCATGGTCACGTCGCGCAGTACCTGGTGGTCCCCGAAGTAGGCGCTGAACCCCTCGACCCTCAGAACCGAACTTTCCATTTCCTGGTCACCACCTTGGCAAACAAGTTGAGCCCGAGCACCAACACGGCGAGAACAAAGGAGGCCCCCCAGGCCAGCGAGTGCCATTCAGTGTAGGGGCTTGTGGCGTAGTTGAATATCAGCAGGGGAAGCGAGTTGATCGGCCCGAGAATGTCTGTGCTCATGAAGGGGCTGCCGAACGCCGTGAACAAGAGCGGCGCCGTTTCCCCGGCTATTCGCGCCACGCTCACCAGCACTCCGGTCATGATCCCCCCCAGGCCCGCGGGCAGTAACACCTTGAGCACGGTGCGATGGTAGGGCACGCCCAGAGCCATTGAGGCCTCCCGGAGACTTCCCGGAATCAGCTTCAGGGTCTCCTCGGTCGACCTTATCACCACGGGCAGCATCATTATGCCGAGGGCCACGCCTCCCGAGAGAGCCGAGAACTTGCCCATTCTCAAGACCACCCAGGTGTACGCCACAATCCCTATGACGATGGACGGAATCCCATGCAGCACCTCGACCGAGAGCCTGACCAGGTAGGCGAGCTTGCGTTCCCGGTACTCCGAGAGGTAGATGCCGGTGCCGATCCCGAGCGGTATGGCCATGACGCAGGACAGGGCAATCAGAATCACCGTCCCCACCAGGGCGTTGGAAACACCGCCCCCAACATCCCCAACCGGCTTAGGCAGGCTGGTGATGAATCCCCAGTTGACCGCGCCCGCGCCCTTCTTGGCGATATAGCCGAGTATGAGGAAGAGCGGGACCAGCGAGACGAAGGCGAGCCCAATCACTCCGCCCTTGAAGAGCCTGTCCTGGGCAATCCTGATGCCGACCGCACGACCGCCGGCCGGACCCGCGCCCTTGGCCCTTCCATCCGTGTCCGCCGCGTTCACAATCTTACCTCGATACTGGTCTTGCTGATTATGTGCCTGCCTATCATGTTGATGATCGTTGTTACAGCAAACAGAAGCAGCGCGACCTCCACCAGGCTCGCCACGTAGACCTTCTGGGTTGCCTCAGCGAATTCGTTGGCGATCACGCTGGCCATTGTGTTTGCAGGGCTGAAGATGCTCTTGGGAATGAAGTTGGAATTGCCGATCACCATGGTCACCGCCATGGTCTCCCCTATCGCCCGCCCGAGCGCGAGCACGACCCCGGCGAGGATGCCTGACCGAGCATAGGGCAGCACCACCTTCCGGATCATCTCGAACCGAGTGGCCCCCAGCGAGAGAGCCGCCTCCTTGAGATCCGACGGCACCAGCTGGATCACTTCCCTACCCAGGGACGCCGCATAGGGGATTATCATCACCGCGAGCACGAGCGCCGACGTGAATACTCCGACGCCGAAGGGAGGAACCCCCATCTTGAGCTGCAGCGATCTCACAAGCGGCACCAGCACGAACAGCCCCCAGAATCCATAGATCACCGAGGGGATTCCCGCCAAGAGATCGGTTGCGCTGGTGAGGAATGAAGACAGCGGGCCTTCCCTGAAGTACTCGCCAAGGAATATCGATATGGCCAGGCAAAATGGAAGCGAAATCAAGAGAGCCAGACCCGATGTCAGGAGCGTGCCCACCAGGAACGGCATCGCTCCGAACTCGCCCGAGACCGGGTCCCATGTTCGCCCAGATACGAAGCCGAGCCCGTGGGCCTTCATGGCCGGGGCCGACCCCACAACCAGGGTGACCAGCATGGCGACCAGAAGAAGCACAATCCCCAAGGCCGCGGCGTACAGCAGTTTCCTAAAGGAGTTCTCGGCCCTGTGCGCTCCGTCGTGCCTTGGCGGCTGCGCCGCCATGTTCGCTCTGGCTCTGGTCAAGGGCCCGGCTCCCATTCTCCAATCCGCCTCGGTGCGATGCTCTTACGTTGATCTGCCGTCAGACACTAAGTACCACAGATCGGCCGCTGCTACAAGACCGCACCCATGGGTATGGCAGCGGAGGGGGGAGACCTTCGCCTCCCCCAGAGAGACTGCCCTTTCTTGCTCTCCCTCCGCAAGTAGGTCTACCTGCCCGCAGAGGCTACTTCTTCAGCACCGGCTTGCCGCCGTAGGTCACCGACCTGAGGATCGCTTCGGCCTTGGTCACCGCCTCCTTGGGCAGAGGCGAGTAATCCAGAGCGGGCGCGAACTGCTGTCCCTCGTGCACAGCCCACCACACCAGGTTGACCACGTCCTCCGCCTTCTGGAAGGATCTCGTGCCGTACTTCTGATCGGCGTAGAGTATCAGCCAGGTGAAACCGCCTATCGGATATCCCCCCTTGGCCGGCGTATCGGTTATCGAGACCCTGGTATCGGCCGGTATGTCCGTGACCGCGGCCAAACTGACGGAGCCGGTCGACGGCTCAACAAACTCGCCCGCCGCGTTCCTTATGGAGCCCACAGGCATCTTGTTCTGGGCGGCATAGATCAGCTCGACGTAGCCTATGGAGCCGGGAATCTGCTTAACCAACCCCGCCACTCCGGGATTGCCTTTGGCGCCAAGGCCGGCCGGCCAGTTGAGGGACTTGCCAACGCCAACCTTCTCCTTCCATTCGGCGCTCACCTTGCCCAGGTAGTCGCTGAAGATGAAGGTGGTCCCGCTGCCGTCGGATCTGTGGACCACAACTATGGTCATGTCGGGCAGACTGACTTCCGGGTTGATGTCCTTCAAGCGCTGATCGTTCCACTGGGTGAGCTTGCCCAGGAATATGTCCGCTACGATGTCCGGAGTGAACCTGAGAGTGGGATCGCCGGGAAGATCGTAAGTGAGAACCACGGCGCCCAGGCAGGTGGGCACGTGAACAATTGCGCTGCCCGCGCTCTTTATCTCCTCGTCGGTGAGGAAGGCGTCAGTGCCGCCGAAGTCAACGGTCTTCTCCATGAGCTGCTTGATGCCTCCGCCCGAGCCAATGGCCTGGTAGTTGATCTTGACGCCTTTCTGCTGGCTGTAGACGTCGAACATCTTGGAGTAAAGCGGATAGGGGAAAGTCGCACCGGCGCCTATCAGCTCCCTCTGGGCCGCCTGGCCGGGTGCGACAAGGATTGCGATCAGCAGACAGGCTGTGACAAGCGCAGATACTATGCTCTTCTTCACGGGCAGTCCCTCCTCACTCTGATTGCGTCCGACCGGCACGCCGCTCGGGCGAGCGCGGCGCGACGGCAGTGCCGTTGCTACTATCCGTGGGAATGTTATCTTCGCAGGATCAAGGGAGCTTAAGGGTTGGGTTAATTCTTGGTTAAGACGGCACGAGAGACTAGATCAGGATCCCCTCACGGGCAGCGTGACCCTGAAGGTTGTGCCGGTGCCGGGAGTGCTCTCCACATCCACGCTTCCGCCGTGGGACAGGACAATGTGCTTGACGATCGCAAGCCCAAGCCCCGTCCCCCCACTCTTCCTCGATCGCGACTTGTCAACCACGTAGAACCTCTCGAATATGCGACCCAGATGCTCGTCGTCAATCCCGATGCCGGTGTCGCTTACAGCCACGCCGACTCTGCCCGCTCCTGTGCAACTTTCAGGATCCAGGACCACGGTGACCCCGCCCCGCTCGGTGTACTTGATGGCGTTATCGACCAGATTTACGAAGACCTGCTCCAGCCTGAAGGCATCCGCCCGGATCTCGCACGCGCCACCCGGCGCGTCAAGGGTCAGGGTCAGATTCTTCCGCCGCGCCCTCTCCTCGAACATGGCCACCACGTCCGAGAGCATCTCCCGCAGGTCGAAGGGCCGAATGTCCATCTTGGCCATCGGATCCTCCAGCTGCGACAGCTTCAGCAAGTCCTCGACGATTGCCACCAGTCTGTCGGTGTGACGCCGGATGATCTCCAGGTAATGCGCGGTCTTCTCGTCAGGCTGGTCTCCCAGCGTCTCCAGGAAGCCCTTGATTGCCGTGAGGGGCGTCCTGAGCTCGTGCGAGAGGTTGAGGATGAAGTCGCGCTTGACCCGCTCCAGTGCCTTGGACTCCGAGATGTCATGAAACAGAGCCACGGTCTCGGAGCTTTCGCCGACGAGGGCGATGCTGCACCGGTAGGTCTTTCCCCCGACCGGAACGTCGGCCGTCCGGCCGGACCCGGCTTCGCCGGCGCGCCCCTCGACAACCGACCTCACAAGGTCGGCGAACTCGGGCGCCTTGAGGACCTCCCAGTAGGGCCTGCCTTCGACGGCGTCCTGTGCGCTATCATGTCCGGCCTGCCCGGCGATCCGCCGGAAGGCCTGGTTGCTGAGCACGATGGTCCCGTCCGCGTCGAGCACGACAAGGCCGTCCGATATGGACGAGAGGACGCCGGCGAGCTCCTGCTCTCTGCGTCTAGTCTCCCCAACCAGCCCGCGGATTCGCTCGGTCATGTGGTTGAAACTGTCGCCGAGCTGTTTGACCTCACCCGATCCCTTCAAGAGCACCTTGACCTCGAAATCGCCGCCGGCCACCTGCTGCGACGCCGCAGCCAGCTCGCTTATCTGCCGAGTGAGCCCTCGCGAAATCAACAGCGCGGCGACAAGAGAGAGAACCACTACCACGCCCGCCAACCGGACTATTCTGTTCCGAAGGGCGGAGACCAGCCGATCGACCTGCTTCATGTAGGAGCTCACCCGGACCACGCCGACGGTCGCGCCCTCCCGTTCCATGGGCAGCGCCACGTAGAGCATCTCCTCTCCGGTGGTGGCGCTAAGACGCGTGGCCCGGGCGGGCCTGCCTTGCAGCGCTCCCGCCACCTCGGGCCTGGTCAGGTGATTGTCCATGATAGTCGGGTCGTCCTCGGAATCCGCGATCACGTGCCCGGAGTTGTCAACCAGGGTGATCCTGGTTGAGGTGCCCTTACCGAGGCTTGTGACCAGGATTGGGAGCTCATCAAGCCTGCCCGCGCCGACCAGCGGAGCGACTTCCATCTCCACCGCAGCTGCGAGCTTCTCGAGATCCGCAGCCAGGGTGTCGGTGTAATGACTGCGGATCATCTCAAGCGAGAACAGCAGAATGGCGCTCGACAGCCCGACCGTAAGCACCAGGTAGCCCAGGAAGGTTCTAAGGAGGAGCGACCCTCTCACTTCTCCACCTTGTAGCCGACTCCGCGGATGTTTCTTACGTGCCCGGCGGCTTTGCCGAGCTTGTCCCGGAGGTTGCGTATGTGAACGTCCACGGTTCTGTCGATCACCGCCTTCTCGTTGCCCCAGAGGTGATCCAGGATCTGGTCCCTGGTGAAGACGCGGCCCGCCGCCGAGGCCAGCAGCGCCAGAATCCTGAACTCGGTCGCGGTAAGATCGACCGGCCTGCCCGCGACCGTGACCTCGTGTCTGGCCGGGTCTATGGAGATGGCCCCCACGGCCAGGGACTTCTGCGGGGTCTCGGGCCTAGCCCGCCGCCTCAAGACCGCCTTGACCCGCGCCGCCAGTTCCCTCCCCGAGAAGGGCTTCGTGACGTAATCGTCGGCGCCGAGCTCCAAGCCCAGCACACGGTCGGTCTCCTCGGTTCGCGCTGTGAGCATGATCACGGGAACCGATGCGAACTTGGGCTCTTGCCTGAGGTACTTGCAGATCTCCAGCCCGTCCATATCCGGGAGCATCAGGTCGAGGATCACCAGATCGGGGACCCTCTTCTCGATGAACTTGAGCATCGAGGCCCCGGTGCCGAAGGTGCGCGCCTCGAATCCTGCCTTCTCGAGGTTGACGGCAACCAGATGCGCTATGTCCTCCTCATCTTCCACGACCGCAATCAGCTGTTTCATGGTCTCACCAGGCCCACGCGGGCGAAAGAATGGAAGCAACCACGGGCAGTCTCGCGACTATTATACCAGAAACTGGGGACACTATACTAGTTTCTAGCGGTGCAGTCAGCGGCCGGCATGATGTCAGGGTTCGAGGGAAACTAGTATGATGTCCCTAGTTTTCCCTAGTTTTCACTACCGGTAGGCCACGATCTTGGCGCGGCGGGAGGGAGCGGAGCTGTCCCTCACGAACAGCACCCCGGGAGGGAAGGCAGCGGTGTCGAAGGTAACGTCAGACCGGCCCGGCGCCGGCTTGGCCGAGGCCAGGCACCTGCCGAGAACATCGTAGACCGATATCCGTGCCGCGGGATCGCCGGCCCTTACCAGCAGGGGAGCGCCCAAGCAGACCGGATTGGGCGAAGTAATCAACGCCGGCGCGCCGCCGCGATCCCCAGGTGAGCCAGCAGTCTCGTACACGTACATCATCTCCGGGTAGGCGATCAGCACTCGCTTGCCCAGCGTGGATAACCGGAACTTGATGTGATCCACTTCATCATCGACATCAATGCTGAAGTTCGAGCTCCACAGGGTGTCGGCCCTGGTCCACTCCGTCTGGCACGAGAGCGCCGTCCAGGTATCACCCAGGGACCCGCCCTCGAAAGTACGCTTGCTGTATGCGAGCCAGGCGGAGCACGCCGTGTCCGTCGCCGATTTCACCCACAGCGAGAAGGCATTACTGCCAACGAACGGACCGTAGCAGTAGAACTCGACGTTCCCGGACACCTCGCAGCACTTGACGCCTGGAATCGGGGGGGCGCTGACCGTGTCGCGCACGCAGTCGCTCGTGAAGCCGTCCGGCTTGCCATTTCCATCCCGATCATGAGTCATCGCTGCCTGTGGGAACTGGTTCTCGGCAGGATCGGGATAGCCCCACTGTATGCGCTCCACGCCCTGCTTGCAGGTCAGGACCTCAATGTCCGTCCCGGCAAGCCAGTCAACCAGCGACTCCGCCTTGCACACGTTTTCCAGGGAGTAGGAGTGGCTGAGCGCAATGTACCAGAGACCCGAGGCCACTGCATCCGCAACCCCCGTCCTCACATCCGCAGGGTTCTGGGCATCTATGGTCACATGAGGAACATTGAACAGCGGGAAGCGATCAGGGCAGTTCGCCCAGTGCAGGTTCACGTGGGCCGAGGTTGGCTCGGCCCTGAAACCGATCATGTACGAGTAATGCTTGGCGATCAAGTCATACAGAGCGTAACTGGTGTCGTTCTTGGACGACCACTCGGGATGGCCCGGAATCTCACCCGGCACGCACCCGCCACCAGGCTGATTCCATCCGGCTGCCTCGATGCCCAGGGATCTCATGATCTGAAGGCTCCTGTGGCACAGGCTGTCCCACTGCTCCTCGGTCGCCAGAACAGTCGGAATCCACTCGGCAATGCCGTCGTCGAGCGTGTCAACGTGAGTGGCCCACATCAAGTCGTGCCGCGTGGTATGGTCCTGTATCTCGTGGCCCGCGCTGTACATCTCCTCTATCTTCCAGGAGTCGTGAAGAATCCCCAGCTCGGAGCTCTCCGTTATGTAACCGAAACTGCCCTTGTAGCCGTACTGCTCCAACTTGGGGAAGATCCGCGTGTAATCGTAGTCGTGGGTATCGTCGTACTGCAGGGTAACGAAGCCCGTTCGAGGCACGAAGCCCAGGCAGATGCCGGCGCCGATCAGCCAAAGGGCCGCCGACAGGCCGATCAGGCATCCGAATGTCCCGGATTTGGTCATGAAAGCCTACCGTGTCCTAGAATCTGCCAAGAATCTGCCAAGAATCAGGGTACTGCTACCAAGCTTCGGCACAGCACAATGCGGGACTCCGCGCTTATACCTCTAGGATACCACCAAACTGCCGTGGATTCAAGGTCGAACTGCCCTCGGGCGCCGCATTGAAACCGTACGGCAAATGGGGTACAGTGGAAGACATGCGCGCGACGGGAGTCCTGACGCTTGCAGTTCTCATCGCGTTCTATGCGCTGGCGTTCGTGGTTCTGACTTACCCCCTGGCGACCGGCCTGGGATCGAGCTTCATCTCCGACGGCAAGGACGGCTGCGTCTTCCCCTGGAACATCTACAACTTCAGGCAGTGCGTCTTGGCCGGGGAGAATCCCTTCTTCACCGACCGCATCTTCCATCCGGTGGGAACGTCCCTGGTGCTGCACGTCTACGCCCCGGTGAGCGGCGTGATCGGCCTTGCGGTCTCCAACCCGGTCCTGTCGCTCAATATCACGGTGCTCCTGAGCTTCGTCCTCTCGGGCCTGGGCGCCTATCTCCTTTGCCGCCGCTACGTCCAAAGCCGCGCAGTGGCGGCGCTGGCCGGGTTCGCTTACGCTTACTGCCCCTACAAGCTGATGCACCTGTACGGCCATTATGATCTGCTGCTGTCGGCGCCGATCCCCTTCTTTGTGCTGTTCTGGCTGAAGTCATTCGCCTGGGACTGGAAGGAAGGGCCAGGCGGGCAACGCGGGCCCGGTCGCTGGGCCAGGCCCCGAGTGGCCAGCACCAAGAGCCTGGTGCTGGCCGCGGTCTTCTATGCCCTTACCCTCTTCTCCTGCTACTACTACGCCTACTTCCTCTTGATCTTCGTCGCGCTTCACGCAGCCTTCTTCGGGCTCAGGCTCCACGCCGCAAGAGTGCTGACCCGGCGGAACCTGATTTGGGCCATCGCCATCGTGGCGGTCTCGACCGGCGCGGTCGGCCTCTTCCATCTTGCGGGCCTCGACCGCGAGGGCCCGACCCGGATCGGCCTGGGCCAGAGCGCCGACGCGCTGGCCTTCCTTGTGCCCTCGGCATACAGCAGGTTTCTGGCCACGGGCCCCGTCGAGCATCTTCGCCAGGAAGTGATTCGGGCCAACGAGGCGGAGAGCACGGTCTACGTGGGGTACGCGATGCTGGTCTTCGTGCTGATCTACCTGGTTGGCCGCAACTATCGCCGGGAGAACCCCGAGACCAAGCTGCTCACTTTCATGACCGGAGCGTTTCTGGCCTTTTCTGCCCCCCTTGTGCTTGTGGCGGACAAGATCATCTGCGCCCTGCCGACGGCCTTGCTGCACTACGTGCCATTCCTCAACAACTTCAGAGTGCCTTACCGCTTCGACGTGATGCTGATGCTCTTCGCCCCGATCCTGGCCGGGATCGCCATCGAGCGACACGTCCTGCCTCGGGTGCCGAAGCGGCTCCGCTTGGCGGCGGTCGCTGCGCTCGCGGCCATCCTCTTTGTCGAGTACTCGCAGGTCTCATACCCGCTGATATCCCGGCGGGACGTCCCAAGGGTTTACGATCGTCTCGCCGCCATGGAGCCGGGCGCGCTCCTGGAGGTCCCCTTCGGCCTTCGCGACGGCTTCCGAATGATCGGGGACGAGAGGACCGTCCAGATGTACTACCAGACCATCCACCACAAGAAGATCCTTGGAGGCCTGGTCTCGCGTCCCGCCGAGAGCCTGTTTGCGCATTTCCAGAGCCGGCCGGTGGTATCCGATTTGCTGGCGATGATGACACCTGAGCAGGCAGACACAGAGCCCGCGGCCAAGCCGGCGCCGGCCACTCCGGGCCCCAACCGGCCCGCCTGCCGCCCTACTCCCGCGGACTCCGCGAAGGCAGCCGGGTTTCTGACCGAGTTCGGAATCCGTTACGTTGTGGTCTATCCCGAATACAGGTCCACCGCCGCCAGCGATTACCTCGAGGCGTCCATCGCGCCCTTCATCGCAGAGCGAGAGGAGATCGAGGGCTACACTCTCTTTACGCTCTCGGCCCGCCCGGCGGCCCGGTAGGCGAGCTGCGCCGGCGGCCGGGGCGCGTCGTGGTGGAAACACTTGAAACCTCGCCCGATCCGGGCTAATCTGGCTGTAAAGGAGGAGGCAGCGATGATCACAATGACAGCAATGAGAACCACGGGGATCCGGTCCCCGATCGCAGGCGCCGTGGCCGCCGCCGGCGCAGCCGCGCTGCTTGTCGCATCGGCGTTCTGGTGCGTGGCCCAGGCCAAGACCGTCGACCAGTACATCGAGGAAGCCGCCTCACACCAGCGCTCCGGTGACGCGGCCGCCGCATACACCGTTATGGAGGGCGCCCTCGCCGAGCACCCCGACGACGCCACGCTCTATGCCTACGCGGGTCTTTACCGGGGCATCCAGGCCGGTGCTGCCCAGACCATCATGGATGCCAGCAAGTTCACCAGTGAGTCCTTCGCGCTGCTCGACAAGGCCGTCGGCCTTGACGCCGAAAACGTGGCCGCTCGATTTAACCGGGGCTTGATGGGGATCAGAGTCCCCGAGTTCTTCGGAAGGCTGGGCGGGGCAATCGGTGACCTGGAGTGGATAACGGCTACGGCCGAAGCCACCCCTGATAGAGTGCCCAAGGAGACGCTGATCACCGCCTACGAGCTCCTCGGCGAGGGGTACGGCAAGAAGGGCGAGACCGCCAAGGCCCAGCTGGCCTGGGGCAGGGTCATCGACCTGGCGCCGGGTTCAGATCGCGCAGGCACCGCCC
This sequence comes from bacterium, assembly GCA_049288275.1. Taxonomy (GTDB): domain Bacteria; phylum Arandabacterota; class Arandabacteria; order Arandabacterales; family Arandabacteraceae; genus JBAQHK01. Next base: position 13,766 of record JBAQHK010000044.1, read on the forward strand.
AGATCAAGCTGGGGGAGCTCTCCAAGCAGGCGCCGGCCCGGGCCCCAGCACCGGCGAGCCAGCCCGCCCGGCCCGCGACGCCCGGCGAGGTCTCCGCCCTGATGGAGAAGGGCCAGGCCCTGGTGGAGGCTGGCGACTACGCCGCGGCCGAGAAGGTCTTCCGGGAGGTCGTCGCGGCTGACTCGACAAACGCGGTCGCATACAAGCTCTTGGGGGTGTCGCTTGCCAGCGCCGACAGGGGCTACGACGACGGCATAGCCGAGGACACCACCCTGCGCACCAGCCTGGCCTTTGAGGCCATGAACTACCTCGAACGCTCGGTGACCCTAGACCCGGGCGACCCCGAGGCGAGGCTCTTGAGGGGTGTGATGGGTATCCAGTTCCCCTTCTTCGTCAACAAACTCGACCAGGGGATGGAAGACCTTCAGATGGTGACGGACAGTGATGCGCCCATACAGATGAAGGCCCAGGCGAAGTACTGGCTTGGCTTCGGACATCAGAAGAAGGGCATGAGTTACTGGACTCAGATCGTCAACGAGAATCCCGATTCCGAGCTTGTCAGGCTGACCCTGGCAGGCATGCGGCCGACGGTGGCGCACATCCGGGAGGAGAGTCAGGCGAGGCCCTGCGTCGCGGTGGAGTTCGTCCTCGGTTTTCGCGACGAGCTGGCTCCTCAGACCGCGGTGTGGGTGGAGACTGAGAAGGGCGCGCTTGTCAAGACCTTGTACATATCCGGCTTCAGCGGCCACGCCAAGCAGGTGCAGGTTGTGCTGCCGGACTACGCCGACAAGACCGGCTACGCCGATGCCGACGCCGTGACCGGCGCGAGCATTGACCTCGGCGAGCACGTCTACGTCTGGGACCTCAAGGACTCGGCGGGCAAGCCCGTCCCTGCGGGCAGGTATCTCATCAAGGTTGAGGTGAGCTACTGGCCCAGCATGAAGTACCAGCTGGTTTCGGCCACGATCGCGATCGGAGGCGCCCAAGCTGTTCAGGTGGTCGAGGAGGGTGACTACGTTCCTTACGTCGAGGTCAAGTACCTGCCCTAGTGGTTAAGGGCGGACTCACAGTCAAGCCTTGCGCCCGCAGCGGCTACGGCTTCTCCATCTCGCGCAGCAGGTCCATGGCCTTCGCGGTATACTCGTCCTTGCGCCCCAAGCCGGCAAGATACTCCAGCCGGGTGCGGGCGTCGGCAGTCTTAGCGGACACTACGTCAAGCAGCCCGAGCCGGTAAAGCGCCTCGCTGTTGTCAGGCTCGGCCTCGAGGGCCCTCCCAAGCGCCCGCCGAGCGTCGCCAAGATCACCTCTCTCGAACAGGACCCAACCGAGGGCGTTATAGTGATAGGCCTCCTTGCCCGTCGAGGCCGCGTACCGGGCAAGCTCCAGGGCTTCATCAAGCTTCTCTCTGCGGGCCGCATGGACCCGCGCCAGGCCCGCGGCTGCGCCGGCGTCACCGGGGAAGAGCACTGCGATCTTCTCGTACAACTCGATCGCCGAGGCTGTATCACCGATGGCCATCGAGAGCCTGGCAAGATTGTACGACGTCGTGCGGTTGTAGGGATTGAGGTCGAGAGAGAGCCGATAGAACTCGCGCGCCACGGCGAGATCACCGGCCCGCCCGGAGCATGCTGCCAGGCCATCGTAGGCCGATGCAGCCGGCAGATAGGCCGGCTCCACGGCGGCCTTCCTATAGTGCTCGGCGGCGGCCGAGTATTCCCCGCGCGCGGCGAGAGATCGGCCCAGCGCAAGATGGCCCGTGGTGTAGGCCGCGAGCACGTAGGGGTCGCCCGGCGCGTGCGCGAAAGCATCGTCGTAGAGACCAATCCCTTTGGCCGTCCGGCCGCCGGCAAGCTCCACGGTGCCCCGCATGGCCTTCCTTCGGGCCTGGATCCTCGTGCCTATCTGTTCCGCCAGATCTGCACCCATGCCTCCGAGCGGCGGCAGGTCGGTCGATGCGGCGAAGGTGGCGAGGTGTCTGGTGCTGGTGGTCTCGAAGACCTCCCGCGCGGCCGAATACTCCAGGAACATGTTGTCGTCGGTGTGGAGCTCGCCCGAAGAGCCGCCGAATCGCCCGAGACTCTCCTTGCCCCAGACGTAGCCCCCGAGCACATCCGCTATGTCGTCCGCCCAGATCCGTTTTAGATCCGCCGCGACCCCGGGAGCGGCCAGCCTCCCCACCATCCTGCGGTCGTAGGTGAGCGGCCGCCGGGACCCCAGGAAGATCACGTCCGACTCGTTGGACATCCACAGGGAAGCCTCGGGAAACACCCCGAGGAAGGTCCGGACCATGGCTCTGAGGTCTTCCTCCCCCATCTGATAGGTGTGAAACCAGGCGCAGATTATGCCGTCGGGCTTGAGCCGCCTCCCGGCCGCCTCGAAGAACTCCTTGGTAAACAGGTCGCCCACTCCGGCAATCCAGGGATTGGTCGGCTCACTGATTATCACGTCGTAGGTCCGCCGGGCGAGCATTACATGGTTCCGCGCATCGGCGACGATCAGGTTGACTCGCGGATCATCGAGGCACTTGTGGTTGTACTCCTCGAAGTAGCGCTGGGCTCGTACCACATTGTCCAGAAGCTCCACGCAATCGATTGCCTTGACCGGATAGCGCTCGGCCGAACCCAGGCTCATACCGCAACCCAGGCCGATCACCAGCACGGTATCGGGCTGGGGATGGAAGACCAGCGGCAGGTGGGCAAGCATGGCCTGGGTAGCCATGTCGCCCAGGCCGGTCGAGGCATCCACCTTGCCGTCTATGACCAGCGACAGCTCGTCCCGGAACCTCTCCACGCTGACCGTCGCCCCCGGACCGTCATCGTAGAAGATGATGAACTTGTCCTTGATGTGCTCCCGGAGCCGCTCGGCGGTCCTGTAGTTCTGCGCGTATCTGTAGACCGCGCTGGTCATCAGCCGCGGATCCCAGTTGGGCGCGAAGGCTACGACCAGGACGACCAGAGCCGCCGCGCCCACCGCCGCCCGCAGCCGCCACTGCCTGCCGAGCTCGGCAACAGCGAGCAGAAGCACCAGGCCCACCACGAGATAGATCGCCGCTATCACGGCGAGCGACTTCTCCAGGCCGACGTACTCGAGCAGGATGAAGCTGCCGGCGAAAGACCCCAGGATCGACCCGACGGTGTTCATGGCATAAGCGGTCCCCACTCCCCTGCCCACCCGCGCCAGGTCGGTGACGTAGATTCGGGCCACAAGCGGAAAGGTCCCCCCCATCAGCAAGGTGGGGACAAGCATGGCCAGGAAGCAGAAGAGGAACTGCGCCCACATCATGGCCGACCAATCCCAACCCAGGTGCTGCCCCAGGCCCAGGTAGGCCAAGGGAAGTCGCCCGAAGGCAAGCGAGGTGAGAAACACTGTCACTCCGAC
>JBAQHK010000045.1:0-2085 GCA_049288275.1 bacterium
CGGTACGTGACCTCGAGTATCTGGCCACTGCCCGAGATATAACTCATTCCTGCCAGTCCGATCCGCGTCTCACCGTCCAGACCATTCCATGCCATCTGACACGCCGACGCCAGACCACATGCTCTCACCGCCTCCACGGTCAGCAAGCCAGGGTCATGCAGAAGCCTCAGCTGCACCGAGAGCATCCGCCACGACGTATCGAGATACAGGGGCACAGTTACCAATCCGCCCGGCTCTCCGGTGACATCTCCCACGGTCAAGTTCCCGCTCACGGGCGGAGAGACGACATAGCCGCCGCCTCCGCCACCACCGCCCCAGTTCCCGCTCACGTCCCCCATCAGTACGCCGACATAGTCCTGATCCTCATATGTGTCATCCACCGGGCAGTACTCCCTGCGATCGCAGTAGAAGTCCCACTCCCCGCAGTGCCCCTCGAGTATCCCCACCGCGTATTTCAAGATCATGGAGGCATCGTAGGCGCTGATCGCTCCATTGCCGCTCACGTCCGCGGCAACTCGCTGCGAGTACACGGCCTCCTCCGGGCACCAACTGCCGTCCGCCATGAGCATCGGCTCTATCAGGCACACTGCCAGACTCTCAAGCGACACCGTGTACCTGAGCGCCAGGGATGCATCGTACGCGCTTATCGCAGGCGTCTCTAGCAAGCGCTCCTTGTGCGGCCTCACGACATAACAGGTGTCCAGACATACCTCGAACATGTACTCACCCAGCGAGTCAGTCGCGCCCACCTGCACCGGACAGTCCGGCGGCAAGGGATGGGGACACGCTATCAGGTCGACCCCGGGAATCGGCGGATTGCTGTTTTCCAGGTCGGGGCATCCGTAGTATCTGACGGTCCCCGCGACGGTCTCGGGCGGAAGGCAGTAGCTGCCGCCCGCCGCTTCCGCACAGGGCTCGCCTTCATTGAACATTATCTCGAGCCCGAGATCGGTACATCCTCGGCAGGCTGCGCCGTCGGTCCGCTCGAAGGTCAGGAAGACCAACGTACCGTCGCCCCCCAGATCGGAGACACCCGCCATTGAGATCTTGGCCATCCCCGGAGCGAGCTCGTTCCAGGCAATTGACCAGCCTTGGCCGTCAAGCAGGGTGCCTGTGACGTCATAGCCCGTCGGACTGATGATCGTCGGATCGTAGGTCACGGTGGCTTCTGCAGAGTATACCCCCCTGGAGCTCGCGCCCGATATCTCCACCGGTACGCGGATCTCTCTGCTCTCGGTCTGTGTCACGTCTCCTACCCAAGCCTCGACGCAGGTCCTATAGGCGATCGCCATTGCCATCGCAATGTGCCCGATGTCCCTGGTCCAGAGCGTGCTGCCGTCGGCTGGGTCTATCTTGGAGAGGACGTGATCAAGGCAACCGGCATAGACGCTTCCATCCGAGTAATCAACTGTGAGGCCGACATACCAGTCGACGCAAACGAATCTCTCCCAGATCAGGTTCCCGTTGGTCAAATCCAGCCTGTGCAGGTAACCCGAGCCCACGACGTACACGGCGTTGGCGCCCGGATCGATTGCGACTGAGACGTTGTCTCTCGCCGTGGATATGCTCCACAGAATGGTGCCCGCGGCGTCCAATTTGGCGACAAGGCCCGTGAACCTCGAGATTGCCACGGTACTTCCGTCGGTCGGATCAACAGCAATCGAGTAAGCCCCATAGGAGTTGTGGCTGTTGGCCAAGTAGGTGTACCACAGCGGGTTCCCATTCGAACCGAACTTGTGGACACCTTCAAGGTAACCGTTCACGCATACGCTCCCATCGGTCGGGTTTACCGCCACCGAGCAGAAATTGTAGGTGGGATCCGAGCTATTGAGTACGCTCCACAGAGGGTTTCCGTCTGCGTCAAACTTGTAGAGCCCGAAGGGGTTGAAGTGCCCACCGGATGAGATAACGTATACGCCCGGATTCTCTTCGTCAGGGTCGAAGTCCAGATTCGATGGCCCGTCATGTCCGGGCACTTCGGTGTAGGAGATGTCTTTGTTCCACAGTATGTTTCCATTCGCGTCCAGCTTGATCAAGTAACCATTGGTTAGACCCACAGTACAAACGACGAATATGCTTCCGTCA
>JBAQHK010000046.1:0-1962 GCA_049288275.1 bacterium
GCAGTTCTCCACGCAGATGGAGTAGACGACCTGGTCGCCGACCTTGGAGGTGTCGCACTCGACCGTCTTGCCTATCTCCACGCAGGGAGGAGGACACTCGACATCACAGCAGGCGCTGTCAGAGCGCACCAGCTGATCGGTGAGACCGCAGTACCCGGGTATCGCGCCCGTCACGGCGATTGCCCCGGTGCATATCTCCGGATACTGAGCATTGGGGACGACGATGAGGTAGCAGGAGGAATCACCCGGATTGAGGCTGAACGGTAATATGTCCGGAGGATCGACCGTGAAATCCAGACGCACATCGCCTGTGTTCTCAACGCACACGACGTACTCGGCAGTGTCACCGGGCCTGAGCGGCTGCGGGCTGTCACAGACAACGCTGACCGTGAAGTCCGGATTGACCAGATCAACCTCGGCATCGTCGTAATCGGTGACAACGGAGTCGAGCAGGTCCACATAGGTCGCGGTGACCGTGTTGAGCAGCGGATCCGGGTCGGTGTCGAGCACGGTGTAATGGAACTCGTGGCTCTCGCACTGCCCGGCGGGGAGCACGGAGGCGAACGAGCTTGAGAGGTCACCCATGACGTTATCGACCACGCTGACCAGCGAGTCCTCGGCGATCTGGTCGCAGTTGCAGACCTCGATCGTGTAGACGACCTCGTCACCGGCCCTGGAGGTGTCGCAGTCGACCGTCTTGGTCACCTCAATGCAAGGCCTGATGGGGAAGTTGACGCTTTCCTTCTCATCCCTGGTGGGCAGGTTGGGAGGGCCGACCAGCTGGGTGCCGGTGATGCACATGTAGGCGCGCAGCGTACCGTCGGGCTGGATGTCCTGCTCCCGAACCGTGTAGCTCATGACCGCCGGATTGGTCGTGCAGTCGAATACTATGATCGGGGCGCCCTGCGCTATGTAGAGCCCCGAGGCTATGACATTCCCGCCTGGGGAGCTGCACACGCTCAGAGGGTTGGGCGGCGTGTCGTCCGGGCGCCAGAACGTTACAGTCGCGTTCTGGATGTCGCACGCCGGGGCGTCGACTGACAGACGGATCTCGTAACAGATCACGTCGCCGACGTGGTAGATCCCGCCGGATGGCAGCAGTACATCGTCGAGCCCGGTGGCGTTACAACCGGGTGGAGTGCCGGCAGGTGCGGCCTCCTCAGCAAAGGCAAAGCCCGCCGCGGCGATTACCGCCAGAAAAATGCTCAAAACAACCAACTTGAGGCTTCTCATTCGTTCTCTCCTTTCCAAAAACCACCTACTCGTCAGTCACGCGGGGCCACGATCGCTGCCCCGCGCAAGGCAACTTCACGCTACTAGTTCCACTCTGCCGCACCGGGTCGAGACCGGCATTGCAAGGCAGACACGGCTACGACCTAACCAAGCCCCCTTTCCGGGCCCCGCACTCCGGCCCGTCCTGTGCGGCGCGCAGACCAAAGCGCCGCCGTACACGATATTCTCTGATGTCCTGTGGTGTGCGAGCCGTCTGGAACTCGACGCTGCACATTGTACACCCCAGCAAGTGCCTTGTCAACGCCGAAGTTGTTGGGTGGCCTGGGGCTGTGGGAGCCAATAGGGTGTTGACAAGCCCCAATCTGTTGGCTTAGTTTCTATCCTACGGGTGGCCGGGCAGCGCCGCCCCGTTCGCAGCACACAGGTGGGGCCATCGTCTAGGGGTCTAGGATTGGTGGTTCTCAGCCATCAGACCGGGGTTCGAATCCCCGTGGCCCTACCAGCTTTTTCAAAGACGACCCTGCAGCCCGGCCGGGGCCTTCCCGGTCAGCGGTACAAGGCCTTGATGCTTCCCCACGAGGTAGGCTCGACGGCATCCGGCCCCAGGCATGTTATCAACAGCCGCCAGGCCAACTCCAGATAGCCGAACATGGTCCCCTCGGCCGTGGTGTCGTTGGCATCCTGGAACCAAATCGGCGGGCAGTACTGGAAGTCTATGCCGTAGTAGCC
>JBAQHK010000047.1:0-4520 GCA_049288275.1 bacterium
GCCTGATCCTGCCGGTGGGATCGATCACTCCAGTGCGTACCAACTCCGCGATCGCCCCCAGAAGCCCCGAACCGCACAGCCCCACAGGCTTGCCGCCGCCTATGGTCTCGAGGTTGACCGCTTGCCGGGTTATCCTGACCGCTTCCACCGCGCCCTGGATCGCCCTGACGCCAGCGCTTATCCTCTCACCCTCGAAGGCGGGGCCGGCCGCAGTGGAACAGGCCGCGATCCTGCCCTTCGAGGCGAGCACGATCTCCCCGTTGGTGCCCAGGTCGACTGCAAGCACCGGGCGGCGTGCCTTGGCCAGCGACTGGGACACCACCAGGGCGACAAGGTCGCCACCGACGAACCCGCCCAGCACCGGAGGCATCACCAGCCGGCAGTCGCGATTAGCGCTGATGCCGGCTCTGGCCGCAAGGGTCTCCACCGGCGCGACTGTGCGCGCCCTGTAAGGGGCCCTGCCCAGGTCAAGCGGCGATATGCCCGCAAGGATGTGCTGCATGGCGGTGTTGCCCACGGCGCTCACCAGGTAGATCCTGCGCCGGTCAATCCCGAGACTGCCGGTGATCTCCTCCAAGAGGCCGTTGATCAGGTTGACGATCTCGGCGCGCAGCAGTTCCAAGCCGCCGGCGGTCTTGGCGAAGCGTATCCGCGATATCACGTCGTCGCCGTGCATCACCTGCGGGTTTATGGTGGAGGCCGTGCCCATCTCTCTGCCCGACGCGAGGTTCACCAGAGAACACACCACAGTGTTTGTGCCGACATCAACCGCGGCCCCGAAGCACTCCCGCGTGGTGTCTCCGGCTTCCAAGCCGATTATCTCGCCCCTGGTCACCACCGCGGTCACGTTGGAGTGAAGCCCCAACCGCCACTGATGGTCCTCGCGCAGAGCCGGCTCCATCAAGGCGGGATCGGTCGCGCTGAGGTCAATGTCCTCCAGACTGATTCCGTAGTCCTGCTTCAGTCTGCGCAGCGTCGGCGCGTGCCGCTTGCCCAGGAAGATCTTGGTTACCCCGGGACTGAATCTGTACGAACCCGAGGTCGTACCCCTGGAGGCCATCTTCTGTACGGTGACTCGGGAAGAGGTCGGAACCGTAACCGTCGCCCTGTCCAGGATCCTGGCGAGACAGGCCAGCCGCACGTTGCGCCCGCGCCCCGGCAGCCGCCGCTTCTCCTCCGGGGTGATCGCGGATACTCCGCCCTGGACCGAAACCACGCACCGCCCGCATCTGCCGTGTCCCCCGCAGGGCATGGAGATCGGGACGGCCGCCGCAAGCAGCGCCTCCTTGATGGTGGAGCCGGAGACCACCCAGACCTCTCTCGAGCCGGGTTTGATTGTCACCCTCACCGATTGCCTGTCCACCCAAGCCTCCTATACCAGCGATCCCCGCCGGTCCACTCTGCACCCGCCGGCTTTCCTCAGCCGGCAGGCCACATCATTATAGGTGGCGGAGAATCCCTGGTCACTGACTTCGTCAGAGGTCAGCCTGTTGACGGTGCCGCCCAGGCTGTCCGGCCATCCCTCGTAGATCACGACCGAACCCGACGGAACCGCGGCGCTCACTCTGGTCATGCACTCGAGCCTGCCGCGGCGGGTCTCGACCACCACGGCGTCTCCTTCGGCAAGACCGGCCTCAGATGCTGCCTCACGCGAGACCCAGGCCGCCGGCAACTGCGCCGCCAGACCGCCCCAGACCTGGGAGTGAACTCGGTCCTGGGGATGGGGCGACACCAGCGCCAGGGGATACTCGGCGTCGGCCCCGCTCCCAAGCGCGCGCCTCTCCACGAATCTGAATCTCGACGACGGGGTGGGAAACTCCCACCCGGCGAAAGGAACATCGACCGCCCCCGGCGGCCTCACCGGGCCCTGCATGAGCTCGGCCAGATCCAGGCCCTGCGCCGCAAGCGGCGCCGCGAGGCTCTGAAGATAGAAGTCCGGATCGGCGGGGAAGTCCTTTCCCACGCCGATTCTTGCCGCCAGCAGGGAGAAGACCTCCAGGTCGGTCTTCTCCTCCCCCAGCCGAGCCTGCGCGACGTTGACCGGCATAACGTAGTTGTGCCAGTAGCTGCCAACCAGGTCTCTCTCCTGAAGAAAATGGGTGGTCGGCAACACAAGGTCGGCAAGCGAGGCGGTCTCGGTCATGAACATGTCGAGCACGATCTTGAAGCCCACCGACTGAAGGCCCCTACGCACCAGGCCAATGTCGGGACACTGGTTGGCCGGGTTGGCGCCGGATACCACCGCCACACGAACCGGCGGGTCTTGGGCCTCGAAGAGGCCGCGGCCAGTCTGGGGCCTCGGTATGCTTCTGTGCTGCTTGGCCAGCCCGCTGAGGCAGGCGTCGCGCCCGAACCATCTGGTCTCGTCCATCCCGTGGCTCACTCCGCCCCCCGGCCGGCCGACGTTACCCGAGATCATGCCGAGAGCGTCGAGGAAGCGGTAGATGTCGGCCCCGTTCCTGCGCCGCTGGACTCCCCACCCAGCGACTATGGCGGCCGGCGCCAGCCCGGCGTAGAGCCGGCCCAACCTGTCGATCTGCCCGACGCCCAAGCCGGTCTCCTCACTTGCAGCTTGAAGGCTGACGCCGCGCGCGAGATCGCAGAAGCGATCGTGGTTCTCCGAGCGCCGGGCGATGGCCTGCTGGTCCACCCTGCCCGCCTCCAACACCGCCTTTGCCATGGCCAGGGCCAGCATGGCGTCGGTGCCGGGTCTCGGCGCCATGTGGAGATCCGCAAACCTGCGGGTGGCGGTCTCCACCGGGTCCACCAGCACCACCAGCGCCCCCTTCCGCCTGGCTTGCCTCAAGACAGGCACCAGATGCACGTTGGTCCAGGCGGGGTTGCGTCCCCACACCAGGATCAGCTTGGAATTCAGGAGATCGCAGGGGTCGTGGCTGGTTCGCGAGCCGAAGTCGTGGGTTTGCGCCGCTATGCCGGCTCCTCCGCACAGCGAGCCGCTGGAGAAGGTGGCGCCCCCCAGCAGATTGAAGAACCTGCGGTTCACCAGCTTGAGGGCCGCGATCGAGCCCCCGTCCTGAAAGAAGAAGATCGAGAGCGGACCGAATTCCCGGAGCGCTCGGTCGATCTCTCTCGCAGCCAGATCGGCGGCCTCCGTCCACGATATCCTCTTCCACCCCGAGCCCCGCCGCGCCAGCGGGTGAAGCAGGCGATCCGGGCTTGCCAGGCGCTTGAGGAAGCCGCGGGACTTCCTGCACAAAAAGCCTGCGGTCGGAGCGAAGTCGGGATTGCCGCGGATCCCGGTCACGCCGCCGTTCGAGGTGGTGGCCAGGATCGAGCAAGTATCGGGGCAGTCGCACGTGCAGGAAGTGACGATCTCCATCACCGCATCACGCACACCAGCCGACAAGGCCGCGAATAACAATGGTGGAGCTGACGGGAGTCGAACCCGTGACCCTTTGTCTGCCAGACAAATGCTCTCCCAACTGAGCTACAGCCCCACCCATCTGATGCCTTTTGATGCAATATAGCAGACCCGCCCTCAAAGTCAACATCAAAGCGCGGCGCGAGTGCGTCAGTGGGCCGAGGAAGGGCCGAGTGCCCGCAGCGAATATCAGTACTCTGAGCGAAGGGCTTCGGCCCGACGACGGCCCCGCACGCGAGGCGCGTGGTGCCGGCGGGCCGGCGCCGGCTTGACACCGCGGGCGGCCGGCAATACTATAGTGCTTGGGCGCCGGAGTGGTGAAACTGGCAGACACAGTGGACTCAAAATCCACCGGGCCTTACAGCTCATGTCGGTTCAAATCCGACCTCCGGCACCATCCGGTTGCGCGGCCGCCCGCCGCGCGCCGATCGCCGATCGCCGATCCCGGACGCCTTGCCGACAGGGGCACACCAGAGAGGGGCGCTATGTCAAAGGTCGCAGTGCTGAGGACCAAGCCAGAGACAGTGATCGAGGATTACGCCCGGCTGATGGACGCAGCCGGCTACACCAAGACCATCCCCAAGGACAAGGACCTCGCCCTGAAGATCAACATCTCCTGGCACGTCTGGTATCCTGCGGTCTCCACCACACCCTGGCAGCTGGACGGTGTGATCCAGAAGCTCCTGGCCGACGGCTACTCCAAGGACAGGATCTACGGCGCCCATAATCGCACCGTGGTGGTGAGCGCCAGGAAGGGCGAGGTGGCCAACAAGCACAAGCAGGTCCTGGACAAGCACGGCATCCGCAACGTCCATCTCTACGAGGGCGAGGAATGGACGCGGTACGAGCCGCGCCACAAGATGCTGGTGCTGGACTCCATCTTCCCCAAGGGCATTCAGATCCCCAAGCGCTTCATCGGCTCCGGGATAATCCATCTGCCCACGGTCAAGACCCACGTCTTTACCACGATGACCGGCGCGATGAAGAACGCCTTCGGGGGCCTGCTGCACGAGAAGCGGCATTGGACCCATTCGGTGATCCACGAGACCCTGGTGGACCTCCTGGCCATTCAGCAGGAGATCCATCCCGGCATCTTCGCGGTGATGGACGGCACCTTCGCCGGCGACGGTCCCGGCCC
>JBAQHK010000048.1:0-1969 GCA_049288275.1 bacterium
GGGTTACCCTACCACCTGACGGCCACGACCGCAACACTTTCCGCAGCGCTATGCGCGCGGCTCGCGCTGGTCACGACGACCGGGAAGAGCGGGTGCCTACCGCGTACCAATCCACGCGGCGAGTGACGTACATGATTGCCGCGAGGATTACGAACAGGCCGAGCGATCCGATGAGGAGGGCGTAGTCCCCTTCCACCAGTAGGATGTAGAGGTAGGCGTAAAGCAGGGCGACGCCGGCCCCGACGCCGAGGGCGTGCCTCATGCGGTGCAGCACGACCACGCAGTACGCGGCGACCATTCCGATGACCGAGATGCTTGCGATGGCATACGCCAGCGGGAAGCCAAGGTGCTCTGACAGTGAGAGTTCGAGTAGGTAGAAGAGACAGAGCGCCGCACCGAGCAGGAGGTATTGGATCGGATGGACCCTGGCCCCGGCCAGCACCTCAATGAGCCAGACCGTGGCGAAGGTGAGAAGGATAAAGAGGCCCGCGTACTTCACGCTGCGCGCGGCCATCCGATAGTGATCTACCGGATTCAGCAGCTCGACGCCGAAGCGCGAGGCGTCGATCGCTTCGCGCATCGCCGTCTCCGCACTCCATGCCTGTGGGTAGTTCCGGCCGAGGAAGGGGATGACCCACTTGGCTTGGAAGGCGGAACCCGAGACGGAGCGCTCGACCGGGAGCCAGTTGCCCTGGAAGCTCGGATGGCCGTAGTTCGACCGGAGTTCAACAACGGTGCTCTCGGCGAAGGGGGTGAGGTAGAGGCCAAGGCTGCCATTAAGAGAGAGGGGGAACGAGAACTTGAGCCGTTGCGTCGCGTCCGTGACGCCGACGACTGCGTGGATGCCTGCGCCTCCATCGGTGAAGGCTCCCGTTCCGGGAAGAAACGAGACCTGCTTGTCGTTCCATGACACGGCGGTCTCTTCCTGGATGGTGCGCGCGTCGGAAATGCCGACGGCCAGCTGGGCTCCCTCCCAGGCGACCGCCGCAGGCTCGACGCCCAGCTCGGAGAGGCTGGGCCGCGCGAACTCGCCTTCAATCGTGAGGCCGAGCCTGTAGACGGGAACCGTGAAGATTCCGCGACTGCGGATCTCTGAGTCGATCGAGCCACGAACGTGGAGTTGCTCCGGAAGGAAGATCGCGTTGCGAGTCTCGGTGCGAGTGACCTGTTGACCTCCTGCTGAGGCCTCGGTCCAACTATGGGTATAGGGGATTACCAGTGCCGGGCCCGTGATGGTCTGGGCGTTGCCCCACTTAGAGGAAACCTCGGCCACCGCTGCTTGACGTGTCTCTTGGCGCTCTGAGACGAGCCGACCAATCATCGCGATTGGGAGCTGGAGCAGTAGCGCGAGGAACCCTACCGAGAGCAGGCGCAGCGTCTGCGAGTTGCGAATCGAGGATGCCAGCCGCTCGATCGAATCCTGCATCAAGTCCTCCTCTTATCCGGTTCAATCCACTTGTTCGGCCCTGATCCATGCAACACGCGACGCCGGCAATAGATCCTCCGACCCACCAGAATCTGAAACGCCTCATTTCGCAGGGAGAAATGGCCGCGCTCGAGCGACGCACCAAAGACGTGATTGTATCGCCCTTCCAGGGAGAACCACTGAGTGTCCACGCCAACAACGAGATCGGCACCGATGTCCATCCTTTGCAGGTCGCCGTATACTTCACACCAACCGGTTGGGCTCGAGTGGTATAGCTCGCAGTCAGATCCAAGCCGAACGTCAACGCGTGGCCCCGCTGCTAGGTATGGGCGCACAGATCCCAGCACTGGGACGTACCTGATCAGAAGGGGAATAGCGAGGTAGTCCACGCGATTGCTCAACCAGGTAGATGACACCTCGTCTCCCGTGGACGTGGTCTCAACAATCTGGTCTCGCATTCCTCGTTGGACATAATGGACCTCAGCCAGCAGGTGCAGATGAGGAGACCAAGATCGCTCGAGAAAGCCGCCGATACTCATACCG
>JBAQHK010000049.1:0-7689 GCA_049288275.1 bacterium
GAGTATCCCGACACCAATATCCTGCTGGAGGGTCACACCGACGCCACGGGCTCTGACGAACACAACCTCAGCCTGTCGCGCGAACGCGCGCAGTCGGTGTCCAATTACCTGGCGTCGCTGAACGTAAACCCGACCCGATTCAGCATCATGGGCTACGGGGAGTCTCAGCCGGTAGCGACCAACGATACCGCGGAAGGCCGCCAGCTGAATCGGCGCGTGGAAGTCGCTATCTACGCCAACGAGGAGCTCAAGGCAGCCGCCGAGGCCAAGGCGGGAGGCTAGGATTCAGCCGGAGTGAGCCGGGCTATCGCAGCCTGATCGTATCTGGGATTCAGGGCCGGTCTTGGAGTGGGGTGCCACCCTGCGGGGACCGGCCCTCGGTCTTGCCGCAACGGGGGGACGGGAGATCCTTATGAGACGTGGCTTGCTGGCCGGAGTGACAGGCCTTGTGGTCGCGGCGATACTGACCGCGGTCCTGCTGAGCCGCAGGACCCAGTCCGGGCCCGACGTGATTCTGATAAGCGTCGATACTCTGCGGCCGGATCATCTGGGCTGCTACGGTTACTCCCGCGACACCTCTCCTGCACTGGACGCCTTCGCGGCGGAGGCGACGGTCTTCGACAACTGCTACGCCCAGGCGCCGGCCACACGGCCTTCGGTGGCAGCGATGTTGACCGGGCTTTACCCCCACGAGTGCAGGGTATTCACCAACAGCGACAACCTTCCCTACATCCTGCAGACCATACCGGATTACCTGAGGGAGAGGGGCTACAGGACGCTCGCGGTCTCGAGCAACTTCGTGCTGGGGCCGAACTCCGGCTTCAACCAGGGCTTCGACGTTTTCGATCACAATCTGGAGGAGCTCGAGCTGGTGCGAAGCGTCCCCGAGAGGATTGCCGAGAAGACCACCGACGCCGCCGTGAGGCTGCTGGAGCAGAACCGGGACGGCAGTGTCTTCCTGTGGATTCACTACCAGGATCCCCACGGGCCCTACACGCCGCCGGCGCCCTTCGACACCGCCTTCATCGATCCCGCCGGCCAGCCGAGGAGGGTCGCCTTCAGCTCCAGCCTGAGCGGCGTGGGAGGCATCCCCACTTACCAGCGGATCGGAGACAACGACGACTTCAACTACTACCTGGGGCGCTACGACGGCGAGATACGCTACTTCGACGTCCACTTCCGGAGGCTTCTGGAGGCTCTCAAGGAGATGGGCCTTTACGACAACGCCTTGATCATCTTCACAGCCGATCATGGCGAGGGCATGGGGGAGCACGACTACTACTTCGCTCACGGCGAGTACGTCTACAACAGCCTGATCAAGGTCCCGCTGGTGGTTCGGTACGGGACGGGCTCCTCGGGCCGACGACAGGACCTGGTCGCGCTTGTCGACGTGCTGCCGACGGTTCTGGCGGCGGTCGGGGCGGAACCCGACTCCGGCCTGGTGGGCCGGAACCTGCTCGAGGACGAGCCGAGGCCGCTCGCCGTATTCTCCGAGATCGAGGGCAAGTACAGCGTGGTCGAGGGGGGCATGAAGCTCGTGCTTCACGCCGACCCGCAGGAGGCGCTGCTGTTCGATCTTCGCGACGATCCGGGGGAGGAGCGCAATCTGATAGGCGACCGCGACTACGCTGCCGACCTGGAGTCACTGGCGGCGGCTCTGGACAGGGCGGCGATGGCCGATCGCCTGGGCCAAGACATCCAGCGGCTCCCCGCCGATCTCACCGAGGAAGACAGAGCCAAACTCAAATCCCTGGGGTACATTCACTGAGGGCCGCGCGCCCTGAGCGCGACGCGTGCTGCCGAGGCCTGCTACTGGATGTAGCCTATGGCCTTGAGCTCCTTGCGAAGATCTTCATTCTGCCTGGCCTTGGCCTGAGGCTCGGTGCCGGGGTCGCACCAGAAGACCAGGACGTCGGCGTCGGTTGTGAGGAACATGCTGCGCAGGTTCTTCCTGGCGACCCTTGCGACATCCGGCGAAAGCGCGACGGGGCACTGCGACACCCGGCCGCTCTCGCCCACGGCGACCTTCGCAGCCGGCAGACCCGCCGCCTGGAGGGTCAGGGTGGCTCCGGCCGGCCCGGCCATTCTGATCTCGAGGCCCTTCCAGTCCGACGCAAGCCCCGCGGCAAACCTCACGCTCCTGCCGTCCGGACCGGCGACCAGCGAATCCGTCGCGGTGTCCACCTCGGGGAAGAAATCGTGGGGCACCACCTCGAGCAGGGTCGCACCTAGCTCCACCTTGCCGCTGATTCTGCCGCCCGCCCTGCCGCCGGTTCCGCGCCAGGCCAGTAACCAGCCGCCGGGGTAGTACTTCTCCATCTTGAGCAGGGTCTCGCTCAGCGCGGCAGCGACCTCGGGGCGAGCTCCGATGAGGTTGCGCTTCTCTTGCGGATCGTCGGCAAGGTTGTAGAGTTCGGTGGCCCCGAAGAACGGATCGAAGAAGAGCTTCCAGGGCGGGCATCGCAGGACCTTCTTCTCGCTGCGGTGGGCGACGGACTCCGCTATGAGGCAGTCCAAGGGGATGCCGCAGGGTCTTGTCGCGCCCCGGGGCGCGCTGGACCGCCGGGCCAGCAACGGGGCAAGACTCCTGCCCTCGAAGGCGGCGGAGGGCTCCACGCCGACCAGGTCCATCAGCGTGGGAGCCAGGTCCACAAGGCCCACCTGTTCCGCGACACGCCCGGGCCGGTCGGTGATCGAAGGAGCCACGACGATCAGCGGCACACGTATGGTTTCCTCGTAGAGCTGCTGGCCGTGCTCGATCGTGCCGTGCTCGAGGAACTCCTCGCCGTGATCGGCGAAGATCACAACCACGGACTGGTCCAGTACGTCCCAGGCCTCGAGGGTGTCCACGAACGCGCCGATCGCCTTGTCCGCCTGGGCGATCTGGCAGTCGTACAGGGCCACGAGGTGCCTGACGTCGGCCCCGGTGAGGCCGCTCTCCTCGAGCCTGCCCAGCCTGGTCTGCTTCAGGACCTCCATGTCCTCGAAGCGCAGCCGGTAGGGGCCCTGGTAGCCGGGGTCCAGGCGCTCCACGCACGAGGCCGAGGCGACATACGGGTAGTGGGTTTCATAGCTGTAGATCCACAACACGCACTTGCCATCCCGATTCTGCCTCAGCCACCTCACGGCCTTGCCGGTGAGCTCCGAGGTCGGAACCTTCTGCTTCAAGTCCACGCCGGCCATGAAGGAAGCCGTCTTGAAGCCTTGCGAGGCGAGGATTCTGATGAAGTTGGTCTCGAGACCTCCGAAGGCAGTCTCGCTCCCGGAGGTCCAGCGCAGACCGTGCTGGCACGGGAACGTCGAGGTGACCAGCGTGGCCACCGAAGCCGTGGTCCAGGGCGCCTGGGACACGGCGTCGTCGAACACCACGCCCCTGCGCGCGAGCCGGTCGATCGCCGGAGAGGTGTCGACGCCGTAGCCGTAACAACCCAGGTGGTCCGGGCGCGCGGCGTCCATGGTGATCAAGACCACCAGCCTGGGCGTGGCTGGGGGCGGGCGCATCAGGTAGACTGCGGTCACGACCGCGGCCGCGGCGATCACGGCCGCGGCTATCAGGATTCTCCGACTCACGGTCTGATCCTACCTCGAAGCCGCCGCCCGGGTCAACCTTGGGTTCAAGGCCGCCACCGGACAGGCCTGGGCCGCTGAGGCTTCGCACCGGGCGCCCGGTCCCCAACTCAACCCCTTGAGGATGGGCCGGTTTTCTGGTAAGATAGAGGGTGCAGGGCACACCGGACACACACCAATCGAGGAGAGGCAGATGAGACAGGTTGTGGGGATTTCGGCGCTCTTGGTACTGGTTTTGGCGACGTTCTGCTGGGCCGCCACGGTCACGCGCACAGCGGATCGCGAGATGGTGATCGATTTGACCTTCGATCCCGGCCAGTTCGAATTCACGCGGGAAGGGGGCTACGACTGGATCGGCGGAAGCGGAGTGGCCTATCTTCCGGAACCGGGGCTGCCGAGCCTGCCGATGAGGCAGGTTGAGATTGTCATTCCCTACGACATGAAGGCCGGCAGAGTGAGGGCGACGGTGCTCGGCCGGACCGAGGTGCCCGGGAGATTCGAGATCGCCCCGGTCCAGCCTCCTCGCATCCTCGGGCAGGCCGCAGGCGAGTGGGTGGGAGGTAAGGCCGAAGTCTACTTGGAAGACCGACTCTACCCGCGCGAGGTCCTGGGCGGTGTGCACCAGGGATTCATGGGCGACTCGAGGCTGGTGTCCTTCTATGTGGCGCCGTTCGCCTGGAACCCGGTTACCAAGACCCTGGAGCTCGGCGACCGCATTGAGGTCACCGTGGAGCTTGTCCCGGCGGCGGGCCAGCGCGACCTGAGGTGCAGGCCGGTCCGTTCGACCGAGTTTGAACGGGCGGTGGGGCGCGGTGTGGTCAATCCTCAGGACGTTGCGGCCTACGCAGCAGTCTCGGCCGAGAGCACGCTTCCGGCCGCCGGCGGATTCCTGCCGGGCGCGCTGGCCGGCCTGGAGGCTGGCAACTACGAGTACGTGGTTGTTACCACCCAGGCTCTGGCGCAGTACTTCGAGCCGTTGGTCGAGTGGAAGACCCGCAAGGGAGTGCCGGCCACGCTGGTGACGCGGGAGTGGATCGAAGCCAACTACACCGGCGCCAACGTCCAGGAGCAGATGCGAAACTTCATACGGGATGCTTACCAGACCTGGGGCGCTGTCTGGATCCTGCTGGGCGGTGACACCGTGCAGATTCCCAGCCGGCAGGTCTACGCCATGGACTACGAGATGGGCCCCGACGGAAACCGAATCAGGTGTGACCTCTACTACTCCGACTTGGACGGTACCTGGAACGCCAACGGCCTGTCCCCATACGGGGAGGTCGCCGACAGCGTGGACATGTATCCTGACGTCGCCGTTGGCCGCGCGCCGGTGGAGAACTCCACCGAAGCCCAGGTCTTCGTCTCCAAGGTCCTGACCTACGAGCAGAATCCCCCGGCCGCCTATGCTCTCGAGATGCTGATGGCGGGAGAGGTTTTGTGGAGCAATCCCTTCACCGACTCGGGGCTGGGCCTTGACATGATAGACGACCAGTGCGTGCCGGCGCGCTTCGACCCGATCTTGAAGCTCTACGAGACGCTGGGCAACGAGTCGCGTGAATCCGTGCTGGCGGCGATGTCGGCCGGCCAGAACATCATCCTTCATGACGGACACTGCTTCTACGACGTGATGGGCGTGGGCGGAAGCTACCTCAATCGCACCGACGCCGACACCGTCTCCAACGGGTCCCGCACCTTCATCCTGAATTCCATCGGCTGCTGGCCCGCGGCCATAGACCAGGACTGCATAGCCGAGCGCTTCATCAACAATCCAGGCGGGGGATGCGTCGCCTTCGTCGGTAATTCGCGTTACGGCTGGGGCTCGCCGGGCAATCCCGGCTTCGGCTATTCCGATCGCCTCCAGCTTGAGTTTGCCCGGTCGCTCTTGGTTGACCGGCTTGAAGGCCTGGGGCTGGTGAACGCCGACAGCAAGGCTCACTTCGTGCCCTTCGCCCAGGACGAGAACGTCTTCAGATGCAACGAATACCAGGTCAACCTGCTGGGCGATCCCGAGATGGCGGCCTGGACCGACGAGCCGGAGCCTCTCACCGTGGAGGCTCCCGACCAGGTGGCCTCGCCCTCGGGTGAGGTGAGAGTGGTGGTGTCGGACGCGGGCGGGGCGGTAGCAGACGCTCTGGTGTGTCTCGCCAACGGCTCGGACGTCTACCTGGTAGAGCGGACCGACCTGGCGGGAACGGCGGTCTTTACGGTCACCACGGCAAGCGGCGACTCGCTTGACCTGACGGTCACGGCGCTCGATCGTCTGTGCTCGATGCGGCGGATCGCGGTGGCGACCTCGGGCAAACTGCTCGCCATGACCGATCTTGACGTCATGGACGGCGGTGACGGCGAGCCCAACCCCGGCGAGACCTTCGATCTCGAGGTCACAGTGCGGAACTCCGGCAGCGAGACGGCCAATGGTGTCTGGGGCGTGTTGCGGTCTCGCGACGGGCTGGCCGAGGTAGGTGACAGCACGGTCTACTACGGCACGGTCGAGGCGGGATCGACGTCGGAAGGCAGCGAGAGGTTCCAGGTGACGGTTGGCGGCGCGCTGGCCAACGGCCGGACTCTGGGCTTCGAGCTTGCGCTGTCGGACACCGTCGGCGCGCAATGGGCTTCTTCGTTCCAGGCGGTTGTGGCCACGCCGGTGCTCTCGGTCGCGTCGTACGCGATGCACGATCTCCGAGGCGACGGCGACTGGATCGCCGAGCCCGGTGAGACGGTGATGGTCACCCTGGTGATCGCCAACACCGGCCTTGCGCCAGGTGCGGTCTCTGCGACCGCGACCAGCTGCGATCCGTTCCTGGCAGCGAGTGACTCGGTGACCTCTGCGGGCACTCTGGGTCCCGGCCAGGTGGGGCACAGCCTGCACCAGGTCGTGTTGTCCGAGGCCTGCCCGGCTCCCTACGTGGGGGCGCTGGCCGTCCACCTGGCCAGCGGGGCGCTGGCCTTTGAGGATACGGTCCGGTTCCGCGTCGGTGATCTCGCCTTCAGCGATGACTGTGAATCCGGCCAGGGCGGCTGGACTCGCGCCGGGTCGCCGGATCTGTGGCACTTGACCACCTACCGGTCGCACTCCGGCAGCGCCAGCTGGTATTTCGGCGACGACGGCACGCACACCTATCCTTCGTCGGCTCGGTCCAGCATAACGTCCCAGGAGGTGGTGGCTGGCGAAGAGGCAACCCTTTCCTTCTGGTTCTGGTATGAGTTCACAACCTACGGGACCGACGGCGTCTACGTGGTTCTTTTTGCGGGCGGCGCGGCAGATACCTTGGACTACCTGGGCAGCGGGGGCGCGCTCCCGATCGGGTCACGGTGGGTCCAGTGGGAGCGAACGCTCGAGGTCTCGCCCGGCGACACAGTGGCGGTGAGGTTTGAGTTCAAGAGCGACAACAGCGACGTGGCCGAAGGCATGTACATAGATGACGTATCGCTGACTTCAACCCTTCCCGGGCAGGCCGGCGCGTCCGGCGGGAGCGAGCCCTCGCTCACCGCCTTTGCGGTCCGTCCCAATCCAGCGAGCGGCGATGTCACCCTGTGGTTCGGGGAGGCCGGCGAGCGCTGTGTGGCGGATATCTACGATGTCGCAGGCCGCCGTGTTGCCAGCGTCGTGAAGCCGGCTGGCGCGACCTCGGCGGTCTGGGAGACCGGGGCCGGGACAGCGAGGTTGGCGCCGGGGATTTATCTCGCCAAGATCAGAAGCGCGCGATATAGTGTCCCGCGCAAGATCATCTTGCTCAAGTGAACCGATGATCGGGACGGACTAGCCGATGACTGAGCGCGGGAGGGTGCGTCACCTGTGGCTCTGGTTGACGCTTGCTGCGGCCCTCGGTGCGGGGGTGCCTGGGGCGTGCGCGGCCGGGCTCGAGATGTCGCCTCTGCTCCGGGATCGCCCTTCTTGCCAGCTCGTCTCTGATGGCAGCGTCTCCCTGTCTCCGGTTCTCTCTCCCGTCCTGGCTGCTCCGGCGGACACGACCGGAGTCCTTGTGGCGGCCGGCGCCGGCGGACAGCGGCACAACCGGCTGATGGGTTGCTCGCTCTTCGGAAGCGGCCTCTTCCTGTGTTCCTGGGGCATAGTCTCATGGGAGACCTCGGAGTCTCAGTGTTGCCCCACCCGGAACACTCAGA
>JBAQHK010000050.1:0-5463 GCA_049288275.1 bacterium
GGAGGGCAAAAAACAATGCCAGCCGGGGGCTGGCGTCGACCTGCTTGGATTGTCTCATCGCTACTCCTTACTAGTCTCTCGGAACTAGTTTAAAGGAGACCGGATCCATGCTATCCGGGAGCGGTCAAGATGGCAAGCTAATTGTGATGACCGCGACCTGATGGCTCCGGGCCTTAACCCCTTCCGGGGCGAAGGGCTTGGGCCACCGATTGCGCCAGGTCTTCAATCCGGCGGGAGCCCAGGGCGACGGGCCAGCCGCGCTCTTTGAGGATGCGGGCGGCGGCCAGGTAATCGGGGATGAGCCAGCCGCGCGCGAGGTCCTCCCCGCCGGCTGCCCCTTCTCTGTCCCCAACAGGATCGGCGCCGAGCAGGCTTTCAGGTGAGACTTGCCCCGCGAGCCGGCCTCGGTCCAGCACCGCGACCTTGTCGCCCAGCTCGGACATGAGATCGGTCTCGTGGGTGAGGATCACGGTGGCGATTCCTTCCGACTTGAGTTTGGTGACGGTGTCCACCAAGTGCCGCCTGCCGTGCCAGTCCAGGCCCGCCAGGGGCTCGTCGAGGATGAGGTACTTCGGCCTCACCGCGATCACCCCCGCCAGAGCCACCTTGCGCCGCTCGCCGAAACTCAGGCTCGACGGGTCGCGCCCGAGGAAGGCGGCCTGAAGCCCCACGGAGTCCATGGCCCAGTCGCGCCGCTCCCGCGCCTCTTCCGGCCCGAGGCCGAAGTTCCTGGGTCCGTACTCGATCTCCTTCTCGACCGTGTTCTCGAAGATCTGAGCCTCAGGGAACTGAAACGCCAGCTGCAGCCGACTGCGATCGAACTTGGGCGAGGCCGGATCGCAGCCGTCAACAAGCACCTCGCCCGCCGTCGGCTTTATGAGGCCCACGAGCAAGAGCGCCAGGGTGGTCTTGCCGCACCCGGTGCTCCCCACCACCAGATGAACCAACCCCTCTTCCACGGTGAGATTGACGTCTTGAAGTACCGTCCGCTCGAAGTAGGAGAAGGTGGCATCCCTGACTATGATTGGCATGTGCCGCCATCCTGCGAGAGCCGGCTCGCCGGGCCTCGCTCGCTGCCGGACCGGCCCGCGAGAGCCGCGGCCAGATCCTCACCCGAGAGCGATCTCCTCTCGGCGAGCGCCGCCCCGAACCCCGGCAGGGCACCGGCCAGCAGGCTCGCGAAGAGCGCGGTTCCGCTCAAGGGGTAGTCGCGCCCGAGATAGTCCAGCAGCCCCGCCTTGCTTCCCCGGAAAGCCACCGCTCCGCTCTTCAAGAAGATGGTCTCATCGCACATCCACAGATCCTCGAGCCTCATGCTTATGAAGACCAGGCCCGCGCCGGTTGTCGCGAGCAGGGTCTCGATCGCCGCCAGAGCCTGCCTGCGGGAGGCCGCGTCCAGGAGCGAGGTGGATTCATCCAGGATGAGATACTCGGGCCTCATGGCCAGGACCGAGGCCACTGCAACCGTCTGCTTCTCACCAGCCGACAGAAGATGACAGGGGCGCCTGCGCAGGCCCTCGAGCCCCAGCAGAGATATCGCCTCGTCAACGCGCCGGCTCACCTCGTCAAGCCCGAGCCCGAGGTTCCTCGGCCCGAAGGCGATCTCGCGCTCCACGGTGGTCTCCACGATCTGATCGTCCGGGTCCTGAAAGACGATTCCCACTCGCCGCCGGAGCTCGTGGATGGTGCCGGCGTTCCCGCTGTCGATTCCGTCAACGGTGACCGCGCCCCCGGTGGGTCGCAGCAGCCCGCACGCCAGCCGTGCCAGGGTGGTCTTGCCGCTGCCGTTCTCACCGGCCACACCCAGCCGGCAGCCGCGGGAGAGCGCGAAGGTGACGCCGTTGATGATCTGGTCGCAGCCGGGGTAGCCGAACGTGACGCCCTTGACCTCGAGCACGTGGGTCACTCGCTTCCGAGGTTCTTGAGATGAATCCGGGCTTCCTCCGACCACAGCGAGTCCTGGTCGAGCTCAAGGTAGCGCCGCCACGCATCGACGGCCTGCTTCTTCCTGCCTAGATCCTCCAGCGTGAGGGCCATGGCGTACTGGGCTTCCCGGTACTCGGAATCGGCCTTGAGCGCGGTCTTGAAGGCCTTGAGCGCGTCCTTCTTTCTATCGAGATTGCGCAGCAGCGAGCCGTAGGTGTACTGATATGTCTTCTGGTCCGACTGGGCCCACACCAGTCTTTCCATGATGGGCAAGGCATCGGAGAGGCGGCCCAGCTTCTGATAGACAACCGCCAGGTTGTACCAAGCGTCGGAGTTGGACGGATCGGCCCCCACCGCCTTCTCCAGATAGCCCAGGGCCTCCTCGTACTGGCCGGTCCGCGCCAGCATAGTGCCCCGGTTGTAGGCCACGTAGCCTTCGTTGGTCCGGGTGATCTCCACCAGGCCGCCGGCGTTGAAGGGCACCAAGAGGGTGGCGCCCGGCGCCAGCTCCTTGAGGGGATCGAGATCGTTGTACTCCCCGAGGGCCCTGCCCAGGCGCTGGTCGCCGTAGTACTTCTGGGCGATGGACTCCAGGGTCTCTCCCGCGGTGATTACGTGGGTGTAGCCTTCCTTGGCCGCGACGACCTTGTAGCCGGGCGGCGGCCTCTGGCAGGAAACCACCGCTGCCAGCGATCCGGCAAGCAGAGCGACAAGCAGGACCACGGGCAGGGCGAGACCCGCGCGCTCGGGCCGACCCTCAGCGCGCATCCCGCCGACCCTTGAGCCAGGCATGTCTTGCCTCCTCGATCACTTCGGCAATGAGCACGCCGCGGGCCCTGGCGGCCCGCAGGCAATCCTCGTACTCGGGGGCGCAGCGGGTTCGGGAGCCCACGGTGAAGACCTTGACCTTGATCGGCCCGAACCGCGTCTTGACCGCGGCCGGGCGCCGGGGAAGCTTCAAGCGCCGCGCCTCGGTCAACCTCACGCCCGAGGTGGTCGTCGCCGAAAGCACAATCTCGGCGAGAGCCCGGGCCTTCGCCGGAGGCGCAAGCACGCTCAGGAGGAAACCCGGCCGGCCCTTCTTCATGAGGATCGTCTCCACCCACACGTCGAGAGCTCCCGCGCCGAAGAGATCGTCGAACACCGCGGCCACCAGCTGCGGCGTGGTGTCATCCAGGTTGGTCTCGATCAGGGTCACGACGTCATGCCCAAGGCCCATCGGCCCGGGGTCTTGCGTCTCGCCCACCACAAGCCGCATGATGTTGGGCACGCCTTCCAGATCTCGGGTGCCCGCGCCGTAGCCCACACGCTCGACAACCATGTCCGGCATGGGACCGAAGGCCGAGGAGCAAGCCCTGAGCAGGGCAGCCCCGGTGGGAGTGGTGAGCTCGCCGTCCACCGGCCATCCCCTGACCGGCAGACCTCTGGCGATCTCCAGGGTCGCGGGCGCCGGCGAGGGCAGGGTGCCGTGCCGGCACTCCACGATGCCCGTGCCGAGAGCAAGCGGTGATGCCGCTATGCGCTTGAGGCCGAGGGCCTCGAGGCCAGCGAAGCAGCCGACCACGTCAACAATGGAATCCAGAGATCCGACTTCGTGGAAGTGCACCTTGGCCTTGGCGGTGCCGTGGATTCTGGCTTCGGCTTCGGCGAGGAGGTCGAAGGCCCGAAGCGACCCGGCCTTGACCCAGGGCGAAAGCCTGCTGGCCCCGAGCAGCCGCACGATCTCGCGGTGAGTGCCGCCATCCTTGAAGCGCGAGCCAGTCGCTGAGGCAGTCCCCGCGGACGCGCCGCGACCGGATACGCGTTTGGGGCTGCCGGCCCTGCCGGCGCCCACCCTGAAGGAGAAGGACTTGGCCCGGATGCCCTTCTTGAGAACGTCGCGCGCTGCGGGCTCGATCCCCTTCAAGCCGAGGGCCTCCAGGGCCCTCGCCAGAGCCTCGGTCTCGAATCCTGCATCAAGCAGACAGGCCAGAATCATGTCGCCGCTTGCGCCGGCGAAGCAGTCGAAGTAACCGACTTTCACCGCGACGTCCTCCGCGATGATCTTCCCGATACTCTTGCCGGTTTCTTCACCGGCGCCCGCGCAGGGCCCGCGGCGGCCTGGTTGACCAGGCTTGCTGCAACGCCCGCCCCGAAGCCGTTGTCTATGTTGACCACGGTCACCCCGGGCGAGCAGGAGTTGAGCATCCCAAGCAGCGAGGCCAGGCCCTTGAAGCTCGCACCGTAGCCCACGCTGGTGGGCACCCCAATCACCGGCGCCCCCACGAGCCCGGCCACGACACTGGCCAGCGCTCCTTCCATGCCCGCAACTACTATGACGACCGTCGCCCCGTAAAGCCGATCCAGGTGACCGAAGAGCCTGTGTATCCCGGCCACCCCGACGTCGTAGACCCTCTCAACCTTGTTGCCGAGGAACTCGCTGGTGAGGGCCGCTTCTTCGGCCACAGGTATATCCGAGGTCCCGGCGCTCACCACCGCGACCAGGCCCCCGCGCCTGGGCCGCCTGGCCCCGACCACAATCAGCCGCGCGGCCTCGCTGTACTTGGCGCCAGGGATCGCTTTCTTCACCGCCCGATAGGTGTCGGCCGAGGCGCGCGTGGCCAGAAGCCGTCCGGTCCGCTTGCAGATCGAGCGCGCTATCGCCACCACCTGCTCTCGGCTCTTGCCCTCGCACAAGAGGGCTTCGCTCACGCCGGTCCTCATCTCGCGGCCCACATCCACATTGGCGAAGCCCAGGGACTCGTAGCAGCTGGCCAGTCTCCTTGCGGCCTCGTCGGTGCCGATCCGGCCCTGTCTCAGGGCTTTGAGAATTGGCTCGACGAAGTCTCTATCCATTGCGCTCACCGGTCTCACTCGCCTCGCCACTGCACGCATCCGCGCCGTCTATCTCCCAGCTCCCCACAGGTCCACTGCCTGTCTGCCACGGATGCTCCGAGAGCTCCTCGAGCAGGACGGCGACGTCTTGGCGCGTGATCACTTTGCACATCTCGGTCCTCAATCGTACCACACCGTACATGCCTTTTGTATACCACAGCAGGTGCTTGCGGAACCGCCTTACAGCGATGTGCTCCCCGAACTCCTCGATCCCCAAGTCCAGATGGCGCAGCGCCACCCCGGCCACGTCCCGATGACTGAAACCCGCGTAGGCCTTTCCGGCCAGGTGGTCGCGGATCGCAGCGAAAACCCACGGCCTGCCGAACGATCCCCGGCCGACCATCAAGGCATCGCACCCGGTCTCCGCGAAGGCCCGTTCGGCATCCTCGGGCGCGGCCACGTCGCCGCTCAAGACCACGGGCACGCCGACGGCGCGCTTGACTTCGGCCACGGCTTCCCAGGAGGCGCGTCCGCTGAAGCCCTGCTCGAACGTCCTGCCGTGTACCGAGATCGCCTGGATGCCTTCGCCCTCGAGGATCCGGGCCACCTCGACCGCGACAAGGTGCGCGCCGTCCCAGCCGATCCTGATCTTGGCCGTGACCGGCACCGTGGCCGCGCCCACCACCGCCCGCGTGATCTGCTTGATACGCTCGGGCTCCCGCA
>JBAQHK010000051.1:0-33030 GCA_049288275.1 bacterium
GCTCTTGGTGACGGGTCGGCCTGATTGGCCGCTGGCTCGACCTGCGCGACCCGGGTCTCAGCGATTTCGACCTCCAGCGGGGGGGATGCCGCCGGCGCCTGCGGCCATGCAGTCAGCAACAGCGCTACCGCCGGAAGAACCCAGCTGCTGGTCTTCTCCATAGGTCTCGACCATCGAATCATAGCCGCGCCTCGCTCGGCCGACGATCCGGCCGGGACATACGCACCTGATGACGAGAGAAGCATACCGTATGCCAGCGCGAGGCCAGCAGACACGGGGATGCCGGACGGACGAACATTGGGCGACAAGGCCCCACGCGAGACGTCGGTGCTGGCGGCTTGCCGGTGGCGAATGCCGGTCTCCTGAGCGAGGGGCTTCCGGCAGCGAGGCGCCGGGCAAGGGCTCCACCCGGCGCGGTACACGTGTCCGTGGGACACGCAACCGTGTCAGATGGCGTTCCGGAAGCCATCTCGAAGGACATCCCAGACGGCTTCTCAGATGACGATCAGGCCGTCCTTCATCACCACAGTCTTGCGGCCAGCGGCGTCCGAAGTCACAATCGTGGGCCGCTTCACCAGACCGTCCAGGTGAATCAAGGTTCTGGCGTCACCGTCGTAGTTCGATCCTATGGCAATGTGGCAGGTCTTGAAGACCTTCTCATCCTCAAGCATGTTGCCGACGATCCTGGCCTTCTCGTTAAGCCCGATGCCGAGCTCGCCGAGGTTGCCGGCGTTTTCAAGGTACTCCGCCAGGTCCTGCCTGGGTATCTTCCCTTCTTTGACCAGCCGGCGGGCGTTGACTCGCGCGCGGTCCAGAGTCTGCTTGAGCGCCCTGGCCTCGGCTCCGCCGGTGATGCCGGTCACCAGGTTGCGTCGGACCGTGACCCGTATCGGCTCTCGAATCAGGATCACTCCCCGGTCCGAGGCCACGCACCCGTCGAAGACCAGGGTGCCCTCGCCCCGCCCCAGCTCGGGCGACACGTACATCTCCCCGGCCGGCAGATTGCCACCTCGTCCGGGGGAGGAGAAGTTGCCGTCGTCGGTGAAGGCCTTGCGACCCTTGAAGCCCAGGACCAGATCGGTGCCCAGGCGAGTGGTGATGCGCGCCTCTACCGCCCGGTCGAAGACCCTCTTGAGCTTGGCGCTGTTGGCGCGAAGCCGCCGGTAGTTGATGGGAACGGTGGTCTCGAACATGGGCACCGTCACCGAGGGGGACCAGAATCCCCTTATCTTCTTGGCCGCACGCAGATAGTCGAAGACATGGTTGATGGACCGCCGCCCCAGTTTGTAGCCCGTCTCCATCGCGAAGCGGTCCTTGCCCATCTTGAGACGGCTCACCGAGATCACTATGTCCGGCTCGGACCTCATTGCGTAGATCACGGCATCCTCGGCCATGTCCATCTGCGTCTTTGCCGGCTGGAAGACCAGCGACGGCGAGCCGCCCGCATCGGACGCCGCGTCGTAGAGGGCGAGGGCGATCGCCTGGGCGTCTCCGGCGGGGTTGGCCACGATCAGGACCCGTTCGCCCCGCCTGGTTCCCAGCACCTCGCCAACGGCCACCTCGGCCGCGTGCCTCAGCTTGGAAGATATGGTTACCGACGTGCTGAACCTGGTTGGTGTCTTGTCGGCCATCGCGGCCTCCTCTCAGTGGTGTTGTGGAGATCGACCATCAGTCTAACGCCACCGGCCTCACCGCACAACACCGATTTCCGGCCCGGCGCCTCGTTGCCACTTCTCATTCGGCGTCGGTCGGGGGCTGCGCTCCGGCTCAGAGTACTGATATTCGCCTTCGCATCAGCCCCTCTCCCCCGCCTGTGGCGCTGGCGCCGCCAGACCATGTACCAAGGGTTTCGCCTTGAGGGCTGGGACGTCATAATGATGTCAGGAATGCTGTGCTTCAGCCATGAGATGCGTCTTTGACACCCCACAGTGTATGATCTTGACAACAACTGCCCGGCATGCTACAATCGCCTTTCGTAATAAGAAGTTGATGCGAGTTCGGTCTGGTGAGCAGGTGCAGTCGGATTGCCTGTTGCGAAGGGGGGTGAGACGCCCGGAGCTATGGCACGCCCGTATGTGGAGGAGGGGACGCGCGGGACGGCAATCACTGAGACATGTGGGGCAGGATTCAACTATCCGCCGGACAGGGGAAGGAGACCGTGATATGAAAAGGATATGCCTCGTTGGTCTGCTGCTGCTGGTGTTCGTGGTGGTAAGCACCACCTGCGTTAAGGACGTTTACATTAGATACAGGACCGCCACGTTCAAGGCCGAGATCACGCAGTACCTTTACTGCGACACCGCCGGAACGACCGACGTCATCCGGACCGGCGTCATGATAAAGACCGCGGAGACCGTGGACTCGGTCGGGGTCAAGACTCCTTCCGGGACTAACGTGACAATGTCGGTAGATGCCGCAGTCGCCACCGACCTCACCACCCAGTTCCCGCCTGGGGTCGGCTACAAGTGGGTGGGCTACTCCAGCGCTTCCGGCACGTCCGTCAAGGGCGACTACTGGGCCAAGTTTGTGATCGGCAGCGTTGCCGATAGGCACAACATGACCGAGAAGATCAGGCGGGGCGGCGACACCTGGGCCAACGGCTATTCGGGCGACTTCACGATCGGCCCGGAGCCCAGAGGCGGTTTCGTCGTTGTTCCGGGCTCGACCGGCGCTACCTCGCCCAACTATGCGTTCTGGGTGGGCATCGTCGCAGCGATAGCGGTCGCCGCGCTTCTGCTGGTGAGGGTGCTGAGGTACTCAAGAAGGAAGCCGTAGCGAGAACGACCGAAGCGGATTGAAGGGCCAGCGGAGACGCGCTAGATTGTGCTCGTCGGGCTGGCCCTGTTCTATGGCATGGCGGGCGCCAATGGAAGACCAAACTGGACTTGCGAAGGTGACCAGGCGGCGACGCAAGATATCGCGCCGGGGCCTGCTGCTTACCGCCTCGGCCTTCGCGGCTCTGGTCGCGGTGTCAGTGCCCGTCTATCGCTCTGCCGCGCGCCACACCGGCCAGGCGGACCGGGCATCAAACCTCGGCGACGGCCTGCTGAGGGCCGCAATAGTCGATCAGCTCAGCCGGCAGGCGCCCAACCCCGGATTCGTTCAGAGAGTCACCGGCATACTGCGAAAGGCGGACTACACCGTGGACTACTTCCCGGCGGCGGAAGTCACCGTGGAGTTCTACCGCGACCTCCCGAGGGGCCGCTACGATCTGGTAGTACTGCGCACGCACTCGGCGCCTGCTTCCAAGGGAACGCCCAAGAAGGTGCGCGCCACCGAGGAGATCGGCCTCTTCACAGGCGAGCTCCACGTTCCCGGCAGGTACGAGGAGGAGGCCCGGGCCGAGCTGCTGGGTCTTGCCTACTACACCTACGAGGACTACGCCACCGGCAGGCAGCGCCCGAGTGTCGCGGTGCTGCCGGCTTTCATAAGGTCGCGGATGAGGGGCGATCTCGGCGGCGCCGTGGTGGTTCTGATGGGGTGTGAGACCTTCAAGACCCTGAGCGCTCCCAAGGCCCTGTTTGATAGGGGCGCCGGCGCCGTGATAGGCTGGGACGGGCTCATTGAAGGCGCCTACAGCGACGCGGTGACCGAGTTGCTCGTTCAGAACCTGTCAGCCGGCCTGCCGCCCGACCAGGCGGTCCTGAGGACATCTCGAGTCGCCGGCCAGGATCCCTCCTCCGGCGCAAGGCTGGCGATCTACCCCGCCGATACGCCCGGCTCAACCCCATAGCGCCGGTCCCGCCGGCGCAGATTCCCACTTGACGATTGGGGCATCCGTCCGTAGAGTGCGGCAGACCCCTGTTTAGTGCCCCGGAGTTGTCGGGGCTCCCCATGTGACTAGCGCCGCGGTAAGCGGATAGGTTTTCCTCTCCCATCGGGGGAGGGCCAGGGAGATGGCGCTCCCTCCCCCTTCGGGAGAGGCTTAGGCCCGAAGGCCCCGGAGGGCGTCAAGGGCCATCGCGAAGACCACCGGATAAGCCTCGTAGTAGACTCGCCACTCATCGATCCAGCCCACGAATAGGTATATCACGATCATCGGAGGCAAGGTCGACAGCAAGGCCGTCCTCAGAAAGACGGGCTTCTCGCGCCACTTGTAGAGCACCACGAAAGCCAGCAGGGCCAGCAGCAGGAACGAAGACCACCCGTACCCGGTCGCCAGAACGTTGAGATTGTGATCCAGAAGGTGAAACTCCATGAAGGGCCCGGGGTTGTCCCTGAAGCGAATCGCCAGCAGAGCCTTTACCGCCACGAAGATGCCGGCCTGGGCGGCCAGCAAGAGCTTCCCGGCTCGGTCCGCCTGCCCGAGCGGCCACACCGGGTAATGGAGGATGAAGATCGGGATCAGCAGTATTGCGGTCTCCTTGTTGAGGCAGGCCAGCGTGAAGAAGACCAGGTAGGACCTCCATCTGCGCTTATAGATCAGGTACATGGAGGTGGTGAACAGGAAGAGCTGGGCCGGATCGTAAAGGAAGCTGGTGAACTTGAAGAAGGGCGGCAGGCCGAGCAGCACCGCGCAGCCCAAGAGCCGGGCAGTGATCGCGCCGCCCGACAGGTTGGTGGTCTCCAGGATGAACTTCGAGGCGTAGACCGAGAAGAACAGGAACAGCAGGTAGACCATTATCACGCAAACCAGGTAGGCCAGCGCGTAATCGGTCTCCCACCGCAGCCGCGCAAAGAGCCTGGACATCCCGCCCGACGCCGCGAAACTACGCGCGACGCTCTGCTCCGCCCCGTCGGGAAACAGCCTGAGGATTCCGGCGATGGTCTGCGGCACAAGGGCCCTGTAGATGAACGGCTTGCACGCCCATCCCTTTATCGAGGGCACGAAGCTGAACTTGAGCTGGCTGTTGATGCCCTGATGCGACGTCTTGGTCGGAGTGAAGAAGGCCGCAGTGACGACCGCGCAGACCAGGCACAGCGCCACCCACGTCCCGACGTGCCCTAACCTCCCGCCGACTCTCACTACCTCAACCCTCCCCCGAAGACAACGCGCAATGCCGACTACGGCTCGCCGGCCTCCAGGTCGGTCTTCTCCAGGATCTCCAGTTCCGACTGAAACCACGCCCTGGCCTCGGCGTACTTGACCGCGAGGTCCTGCACGTCGCCCACGTAGTACAGCGCCTGGAGCCTATCCACGACCTCGGGCGGCAGGTCGTAGTGAACATAGCGGGTCTTGAACCCGAAGCGGACCGGCTTGTATCGGATGCGCAGGAGATCCACCAACGAGTCCAGCGCCAGCCGCTGGTAGAGAGTGATCGCCTCGATCCAGTTCTTCCTGCCGATCTCCTTGGGTACGAAGCAGCCGAAGGTTTCAAGCCGCATCCGCGAGTTCTCCAGTGCCGCCCTGAGATCTCCCGCAAGCTTGCGGCGATCGAGCCTCGGGATCTTCACCGCGCCGCCCTTGTTGAAATGGAACTTGGCGCGGCCGTGGATCTCAGGCTCGAGCAGTTTGTCGGGCCAGGAGTGCTTGAAGACCGCGAAGTCGATCAACATGCATTCATCGGTCCCCTCCAGGCGGTAGAAGGCTTGCACGTAGCCCGCGGACATGGTCTGCTTCATCTCGAACTTGAGGGCGATCGGCCTGAGGGCGGTCAGCGCCTTCTCCACCTCCGGAAAGCACTCGCCGACCCGCAGGTCCTCGGCGTCCACGCATATGTCTATGTCCGACCAGCGGTCCACCCTGTCAAAGGCCACCGCTCCTCCCTCCCACACCGCGTAGACGTAGTCAAGCGGCTCGAGGGCGCGTACCACGGCCTTGACGATGTCGTCCCGGGCTGCTCTCACGCCCAACTCATAGCAGGGCGTTGTCCGTATGTCCACCGCAAACATGGCCTCGACCGCTCCGCCAGACAACTTGCCAAGCCGGGCCGTCGATGGTACCATCACCCGCGATGACTCAGTGCTTCTTTGTCTCGGACCTCCATGGCCGCGAGGACAGGTATGGCAAGCTCTTTGCCGCCCTGCGCGCCGGCCCGCCGCAAGCGGTCTTTCTTGGAGGAGACCTTCTGCCGCATTACGGGCGGCCGGATGCGCCGCAGGACTTCATCAGCGATCGCATTCTTCCGGAACTTGACCGCCTTCGAGGGGAGCTCGGTACGGACTACCCTCGGTTCTTCGCGATTCTCGGCAACGACGACCCGCGCGCCAACGAGGCAGCTCTGCTCCAGGGCGAGGCCGCCGGCTTGGTCTCCTACGTTCACATGAAGCGGGAGCGCTTCCACAGCTGGGTGGTCTACGGATATGCCATGACCCCCCCGAGCCCCTTCCGCCTCAAGGACTGGGAGCGTTACGACGTGGCGCGCTACGTTGACCCGGGATCGGTCTCGCCTGAGGAAGGCCTGAGGTCGGTCGAGGCTGACCCTGCAGATGTGCGCTACGGCACCATCGCGGCCGACCTCGAGCTGCTGGCAGGCACAGTCGATCTCGCAGGCGCCGTCATGCTCTTCCACGCCCCGCCCTACCAGACCGCGCTGGATCGGGCGCCGCTCGACGGAAGATTCGTCGATCACGTCCCGCTCGACGTTCACATCGGGAGCATTGCGATTCGCCGTTTCATCGAGAAGCGCCAACCCCTGCTCACGCTTCACGGGCACGCCCACGAGTCGGCGCGGCTGATGGGCACCTGGCAGGAGCGCATCGGACGAACCGTGGCGCTATCGGCCGCCCACGACGGGCCGGAACTGGCCCTGGTACGCTTCGACCTCGAGAGCCCCGACCGGGCAGTCCGGGATCTTCTCTGAAGGCCCTGACCCCTGTCCCCTAAGCCTTCTTCTTCAGCGCAAGCGGGCGCGCGGCATCGGTCACGGCGCCTATCTTGACCGCGAAGCTTGTCTTGTTGGCTATGTCCTCGTCGGTCACTATGTGGACATCCAGCAGGCCGCCGGTGCGGTAGCCCGTCCGCAGGTAGTTGATCTCATCGAGGCACAGGCTCCATCCGTTGAGCCAGATCATCAGCTGCTCGCGCTGGGCGTCCGTGCCCCTGAAGTGGATCAAAATGTCTATGTCGCTGCCCAGGCCCGCGGTAGCGTTCTTGGTGCTGCCGAAGACATAGAAACCCACCGCACCGAACCGGTCCGGATCCAGCTGAGAAGCGATGTACTCGGCCATCCGATGGCGCCAGGTCCAGGTCTGCTCCGTCGGCCTGCCGGTCCCGGTCACGGGCGGCTCGACCGGCTCGTCGCCCGCAGCAGGTTTGGCCAGTATGGCGACCGCCTCACTCAGCTCCGCGTTCATCAGCAACCGGAGGATGTACCCATCGGTGGCCTGGGGCACATCAATCAGGCGCACGACGTCGGCGAGACCGGCGTGCTCGGGGAGAAGCTCAGAGAGGATGTTGGGCGCGGTGTTGAGGAACCGCTCGTTGAAGATGATTCCCTTGTCGTCGGGAAACAGCGGAAGATACCGTATCTGCCCCTCCACCAGATCCTGGAAGAAGTGCGTTCCGAAGGACAGATCGGGGCTGTAGTTGCCCTTCTTCCTGGCGATCTCGATCAGCGCCGCGGTGTTGTTGATCTCGGAGTAGGTGACGCTCACGCCAAGCTTGATGTCCCCGCGGCTGCCCCAACGCCCAGGTCCCATAAGCACGAACTGGCGTTTGGGCAGGAGCTTGTTCAGCTTGCCGACCGCCCGACCCACCGCCACCAGATCGTCGCGGTTGGGCAGATCACTGTACTTGAGCGGGTCCACGTAGACTATGTGGGTGATGTCCCGCACGCGCCCGTTGGAGACGTAGCGGTTGGCGGTAAAGATCACCCGGTCAGGCGAGACATCCTTGGGAATCGGAGCGGGAGCGCTCTCCTGGGAGTAGCTCTGCGGACGGCACTGAAGCAAGTAGAAATTGGTCCCGTCGTGAGCGAACTCGATGTCCACCGGGGTCCCGAGCTTCTCCTCCAGAAGGCGGAGCACCGAGTGGATCTGCTTGACGAAGGGCGAGTCCGACAGCAGCCCTTCGAAGGTGAAGGCCAGGGTGTCCTTCTCGAAATCCAGCTGCATCCCCAGCGGCCGCCTGAGGTGATGCCCGTCGTAGACCGAGACCATCTTCTCCAAGAGCGGCATGTCCGCGCCGTGCTTGCGCACCAGTTCCGCGACGTCCAGTGTCTCGAAGGTGTTGGCCTTGAGGTTTATCACGTCGATCTTTCTGGGCGAGTAGTAAACGATCTCCTCGGGCGCCACGTTGACCCGCAGGCCCGGCTGCCGCGGCGCGACCAGCACCGGGTAATCGTCGCTCACGCGGTCAACCGCCCGGGTGCCCAGCCCCGGCACCATCCGGATCAGGCCGTCCTCACGGCTGATCCTCGGCGACCATCGGAACTCGTTCCGGCTGAAGGCCACGCCCGCGAAGGCGGGGAAGAAATAGTCGCCGATCCGCGTCCCCACCACTCCCTGGATCATTATCCCCATCTCCTCGCTGAAGTCCAGCAGCCCGCGCTCGGCCCGGTATTCGATAGGATCCGGCCCGAAGGTTGACGCGTAGACCTCGGCGATCGCGTCCAGGAGGGCCCGCAGCCGCTCGTTCTTGCTTCCCTGGTTCGCCAGGAACAGGCTCTTGTACTTGCCCGAGAAGGCGGCGCCGAGGCTGTCCTCCAGCAGGCTGGAACTGCGGATGATCAGGGGCACCGCGCCAAACTCGTCCAGCGCCATAGAAAGCCCCTGCACGATCTCCGGAGGAAACCGGCTGTCCTTGAAGGTGTGGATCACGTGCGGGTACTCAAGACGCACCTGATTGATGTCCTTGTACTTCTGCTCCACCACCTCGTCCAGCTTGTTGAACCGGACAAACCCCAGCAGCACGTCCGAGGGCAGGTACCAGCTCTTCGGCACCTTGATGTTCGCAAAGCCCGGGTCGTTCCCGAAGGACTTGGTGATGATCTGTTGCGCCAGCAGCAGCCCGGCGCACTTGCCGCCCAGCAGCCCGTGGTTCTCCGGCGTATAGATGATGCGGTCGAGAATGTCGAAGAAGTCCCGGATCCCGATGTACTTCTTGGCGATGTTTATGTAGGCAAGCTGGGTGGAGAGGAACCGCCTTATCAGCGCCACCACCACGCCCTTTCCCGCCGCCTCCGAGAGTTCGAACCCCTCGGGCACCATGTCACGGTACTGCCTCAGCGCACCTATCACCTCGCTGAGAGACAGGTTGCGGTAGCTCAGGTGGAGCAGGAAGCTGAGCTTGTCGTCCTGGATCCACTTGCGCAGCTCGTCCAGGATCTCATCGCTGGTGTAGGTCTTGGCCGCGATCCGGAATATCTCGTCGCTGGTCTCGTCGGTGATCTCGAACGGCTGAAGCCTGTAGGGAACGTTGGACTCCCGGTCGGCGCCCGGTTCGAACCGCATCGCCGCCGGCGTCATCTTCTGGCGAAGCAGGTTGGCTTCCTCCACGCCGGTCCAGCACAGGTGATTGAGCATCTTCTCCGAGATGGTTTCGAAAAGCTCGGGATCGGTGTGATGAAGCAGGTTGAGGGCCACGCGCCATTCCCCGGTGGACTCACGCTCCATCTCCTCACGACGGTCCTCGGCCTCTCGTCCCAGCTGCTGCTGAAGCACGAAGTTGCCCAGCCGATGGGCGATGGTTTTCAGAAGCCGCCGCTCTTGCTTGAGGAATGGCCCCTCGTCGGCCGCGGGCATCTCCCTGAGGTAGACCACGGTGATGCTGCCCATCTTCTGGTCTTGAGCGGCGATTTCGGCCGTCAGCCCCCAGGGAGTCTCTACGAAATCCTCGGATTGGAAGGTCTCGCTGCCGATGGCTATCCTGGTGCGGCACACGTCGGGGTACTGCCAGCCTGCCGATACCACATCAACGATCCGGCGGCACACGTCCGCCAGCCTTGCCTCGTGGTCCAGCAGCAGCTCCTCAATCTGATAGAGGCACTCCAGCTCTTTCGCACGTTCGCGATAGAACCGGCCTAGATCTTCCCCCTTCTCCTTATGGCTGCTCACTTGCGATCACTCCCCTGCCGCTCCTTCCGTCCACCATCACCCTGAGCGGCTGATCAAACTCCGCGTGAACCACGAAGTCGGATCGCGAGACCACGCGCGCCCTTGCGATCCGATCCCACCGGATGCCGAACGGGCTCTCGACGGGAACCGACAAGAAGAGAATCTTGAAGCTGGTCACGTTGTGAAAGAAGTGCGACCCCTGGCTCATGGTAGTCCTGAGATCGGGCAGGGATGCCTCCACTATCACCTTGGCTCCGGAGATCTGGCTGAAGTCAGCCGGGATGCCTGCCGACGCGTCCGTCGTGCCCCAGCGGCCGAATCCGATCAGAACGTAGGGCTTTCGGGCCTCCACCAGGGCGCGGTTGAAGGGTTCGATCTCCGAGGCGATCTGACGGGTCTTCATTATGTCGAAGCGCTCCGGATCCAGGTAGATCAAGTCCCTGATGGTGTCAATCACGCCGTTGCCCAAAACCTGCTCCGAGGCCACCAGCACCTGATCCCCGCCCAGCACTTCCACCGGCAGGTCAACCTTGGCCTCCGAGACAACCATCGGCCGGACCTGCAGAAAACCGAACTCCGCAGGCTCGCAGTTCCTGTGGTCCAGCCGCAGTGCAAACTCGACCTCCACCATCACTCCCAGCGTGTCCTCGCAGGTCTTCTTGGTGGCGACCAGCAGATCCGCCAGCGGCAGCATGCGGTCTTTGAGGATCGGGGCGAAGTCAAGCACCCGCGGCCCCTTGACCCCCGTGCCGGGAATCATCCTGTCGTCCTGGGGCGCATAGGTGGACGCTATGTATCGGAGAGCCCCATCGTATTCCGCGTCCGCGATGCTGGCCTGCTCCAGGAATTCTACCTCGTTTACGGGATCGTACCTCTGGAGCTTGCGCATGTTGACCGCCCAGAACCGGGTCTGGGTATGCTTGAGACGGTCGCCCATGGACTTGAAGGGCGGATCGGTGGCCGGGTAGGCCGGCGAGAAGGCCCAGGAGACGCCGTCGTCCACTATGGTCCGCCCCAATCCCAGCGCCAGCTCGGCCACGCCCTCCTCGGGAGCGGCATGACCGGTGGGGTAGAAGTTGTAGGACCGGAGGACCCCCGAGACGATTGGATAGAAGCGATCGCCCAGCCGCGAGCCGACAACTTCCTGGATCACCACGGCCATCTTCTCATCACGGGTGTTGTGGTGAGTCGCCATCATGTAGTTGCGAGCGACCTTGAAGAAGGTGGATGCGTAAACCAGCTTTACCGCCGCGGCCAGCCGGCGGAAGCGTTCATCGGCGCCGGGCTCGTTGTTGGGGACCATCTTGGTTCCGTACACGCTGGCGAACGGCTCGAACATCGCGTCCTCCAGCATGCTGGACGAACGCACGGCCAGCGGCGTGTGCACCTGCTCCACCAGGGCGCGCAGGTCACCGACCAGCCGCACCGGCAAGTCCGCCTTCATGAAGGCGTGGGCTATCAGGTCGTCCCTGGCTTCGGAATAGGCGATCTCGAAGAGGTCGTTCTCCTTCATGAAGGCGTCGAAGAACTCCGTGGTGATCACCACCAGGCTGGGGACGTTCACGGTTATGGCGGGCGCGAAGGCGTCCTTCAGCTTGGCCTGCACAATGCCCAGCATCTGGGCAAGGCCGTGCGCCTTGCCTCCGAGCTCGCCCGAGCCGATGCGGGTGAATTCGTCGCTGGGCTTGAAGAAGTCTCTGTCGAACTTCGCCAGCGACCTCTTGTGAGGGCTGTAATCGGGTTTCCGCATGCTCAGCGGGCCATCGTCTATACCCAGCCGCGATCCCTGCAAGCCTGGGCGACACGTCCGACTGCGATCACGTATGCGGCGTCTCGCATGTAGAGCTTCCGCTTGGCCGCAAGCTCGCTGACGGCGTTGAAGGCCGAAGTCATCCTGGTGTCCAGCTTGCCCAGGACCTCGTCCTTCTCCCAGAAGTAATTCATGTTGCTCTGGACCTGCTCGAAGTAACTGCAGGTAACGCCCCCGGCATTGGCGAGAAGGTCCGGGATCATGAAGATGCCCCGCTCGTGAATCACCTTGTCGGCCTCGGGGCGGGTCGGTCCGTTCGCGCCCTCGGCGATCACCTTCACGCGGGTGCTCATCTTGCCCACGTTTTCCTTGGTGATCTGGTTCTCCAGCGCCGCCGGGATCAGTATGTCCACGTCCTGCTCGATCCATGCCTCGCCGGGAAGCACCTCGTAACCCATGGCCTTGGCCTTGTCCTTGTCTATGCCCCCGAACCGGTCGGAGATGCCTCGGAGCGCCGCGGGATCGATGCCGTCCTTCTTGCGGAAGCTGTAGGAGGTCTGATCCGCCTGGTCCCAACAGGACACGCAGATCACCTTGCCCCACAACTGCTGATACAGCTCGATCGCGTACTGGGCCACGTTGCCGAAGCCCTGGACGCTGGCCTTGGTGTCTCCCGGAGGGATGTTGAGACCCTTCAGGGCCTCGCGCAGAGTGAAGACCAGGCCGTAGCCCGTGGCCTCGGTCCGGCCCAGCGAGCCGCCCATCCCGACCGGCTTGCCGGTTATGAGTCCCGGCTGGCGGTTGCCGTGGATCACCTCAAACTCATCCAGCATCCACAGCATGTGCTGCGCGCTCGTCATCACGTCAGGCGCCGGCACGTCCCGCGAAGGTCCGATCTCCCGCGCCAGCTGCCTGATCCAGCCGCGGCAAACCTGCTCCTGCTCCCGCATGCTGAGATTGTGAGGGTCGCAGACCACGCCTCCCTTGCCGCCACCCAGCGGTATGTCCACCACCGAGGTCTTCCAGGTCATCCACATCGCCAGCGCCCGCACGGTGTCTATGGTCTCCATGGGGTGAAAGCGGATGCCGCCTTTGGCCGGTCCGCGCGCATCGTTGTGCTGCACCCGGAATCCGCGGAAGATCTTGACCGTGCCGTCGTCCATCCTCACCGGGATGCTGACGTGGTACTCGCGGAGGTTGGTCCTGAGGAGGTCCCTGGTCGCCTGATCGAGGTTCAACAGATCGGCAACCTTGTCGAACTGCGCCTGCGCCATCTGGAAAGCGTTGTAAGACTTGTCCGCCATCATGCCCTTCCTTTCTTACACCTACCCTGCATCTGCCCTGCAACTTCCCCGCAACTGCTCTGCAGATTGGTTGTTACTAACGGGATTCACCAAGACATCTTACGCGCGCGGGCGCCCGAAGTCAAGGCGGGCCGGGCGGGGCGTGAAGGCCCGGGAGTGGGCTCTACGACACCGTGATCTTAAACCTACATCTCTTGCCCCGGCCAGCAGAAGATCCCCTTCGATTTACAGTGGCTTCACTCCTATTTACCTCCGAGGCTGCGGATCAACCCCAGATCCAGAGTGCCCTTCGCCCCCCAGCCGCCCTCCCCGGCGGGCACGCTTGGCCGGAAGGCTTCGTAGAGCCCGTAGGCACGTTGGGCCAGCTCCTCCGGCGTGAAGGCCTTGGCAAGGGCCTCCATGGCCGAGCGCACGTCGCGGAGATCGTCGCCGAACTTCTGCGCGAGATAGCGCTCGACGCTCTGCGGATCAATTGCGACCCCTCTCGCCGTCGCTCGCAGGCCGGCGCGAGTGCGGATTGCCGGCACCGACCGGCCAAGGATCGTCGCGGACACCTCGCCGGCCACGCGGCGTGCCGCGCGCTCACCTTTGGAGCGCTCCGCCTCACCCTCCTTGAAGATGCCGAGCCGCCGCCCCTTGGACTGCGCGTTGAGTCCCGCAAGCGCCTTGCCGAGTGTCAGCGCGGCCTCGCGGTCGTGGCCCTGCCGCTCCGCCACCACCGCCGCCCACAGCGTCAGAACCGGGGCCCGGTTGATCTTGACTTGCTTGCCAGCCACACTGCCTCCGATCGGCTGCCCTGCCGCAGTGATCGTACCACTCCGGCCCACGATCTATCAACGGCAGAACCGGTTCGACTGCCCTGTTGGACCTCATGTTGCGCAATCCCATTGAATTGGCCACGGACGTGCTCTATACTACAGTCAGTCGGCAATATCTGAAAGGAGAGAACCGTGCAGAAGACCGCCTGCGAGACTGCATTCCTTGTGACGTGCTTGCTCTGCGCCGTGGCATTTGCCCTCACGGCGGCCCACGCGGAGTCCATCATCATCACCCACGCCTGCACGGACACGTCGGCGATTCCCGAGCAGTGGATTGACGCCGCCCAGGCCAACATTAGGATCCACTATGCGCATACGTCGCACGGGGGGCAGCTCACCACGGGCCTCGGCCGCATCGAGTCCGGCGACCCCGCATACAGTGTGGCCATAGGCTACAGCTGGCTTCCCACCGAGCCGGGAGCGCTGCGCATATTCGACGGCCAGGAGTTCGACACCTATATCACCCCGGACGAGTACTGGGAGACCGAAGCGGGGCTGAACTACACCCGAGACGTACTCGATAACAACCCCACCATCAATGTCTCAATGTGGTCCTGGTGCACACAGCTCGACTATTACAGCCAGGCGCAATGCCAGGACTATCTGGACGCCGTGTCAATGCTGGAGAGCGAGTACCCCGCCGTGACGTTTGTCTATATGACGGGCAATGCACAGGCCACGGGAGGCAGCGGTTACAACAGGCATGTCAATAACCAGATGATACGCCAGCACTGCTCCGAGAATGACCGCGCGCTGTTCGACTTTGCCGATCTGGATGCGTGGTGGTACGATCCGTCAGCGGGCTGGGACTTCTCCTCATATGAGTACAACTCAACCGACGTCCCGGTGGAGCACCCCCAGTTCAATGGCGATGAAGCCGGCCACACGACCTATGAGAGCTGCGAGCAGAAGGGTAAGGCGGTATGGTGGCTCGCTGCCAGGCTGGCCGGCTGGCAGCCCGACTGCGCCTCCGTCGAGCCCCGCGTACCGGACGGAGGGGCCACGGGCTTGATCTCGGGTGCTGAGCCCAATCCGTTCAGAGCGACCGCGGCGATCGAATTCCGGGCTCCCTCGGCCGGCCGGGTGGCCCTGAAGATATACAACGCGGCGGGACAGGCCGTGCGCACCGTCGCCGACTGCAATGGCGCCGGCCCCCGGACCGTCACATGGGACGGCCGGGACGACGCCGGACGCGCCCTGCCGACGGGTGTCTACTTCATCGGTCTCTGCTGCGGCGATGAGATAGCGGACGTCGAGAAGCTGGTGCTGCTGAGATAAGAGCCAAGCCGGAACGCGCATGGCTGTGAGTCTAACGAAATTCGCGTGGCCGGACCGCCCATCGTCCCCACAAAAGAAAAATCCGGCGACGTTCTACTCTCCCACGCAGTTACCCACGCAGTACCATCGACGCTGGAGGGCTTAACTTCCGTGTTCGGAATGGGAACGGGTGTGGCCCCTCCGCTATCGCCACCGGAATTTCCGGGCGCCCCGCTCGAGGCGGGGCCTATTTATTTGTAGCTGGTGTTGCCTTGTCAGGCCTATTCGCGAAACAGGTACCGGCCAACAAGGCCAAGCGCCAGCCTTTATCGCTATGCTTCTGTCATGACAGCTGCATTAGGGGATAGATCCACGAGCATCAATGAGCGCCACACTTTCCGTTGCATATGGCGGCACTGCCACCGAAGTGGTAGCGCCACGCAACGTATGATTGCAATGGTCAAGCCACTCGGCTTATTAGTACTGCTCGGCTGAACGCCTTACGGCGCTTACACCTGCAGCCTATCAACCTGGTAGTCTCCCAGGTGCCTTCTGGTACCATGTGGTACGGGATGTCTCATCTTGGGGGGGGCTTCGCACTTAGATGCATTCAGCGCTTATCCCTTCCGAACATAGCTACCCAGCGGTGCCTCTGGCGAAACAACTGGTACACTAGAGGTTCGTCCACCCGGGTCCTCTCGTACTACGGGCAGCGCCCCTCAAACATCCTACGCCCACGGCAGATAAGGACCGAACTGTCTCACGACGTTCTAAACCCAACTCACGTACCGCTTTAATGGGCGAACAGCCCAACCCTTGGGACCTTGTCCAGCCCCAGGATGCGATGAGCCGACATCGAGGTGCCAAACCTTGCCGTCGATGTGAACTCTCGGGCAAGATCAGCCTGTTATCCCCGGCGTACCTTTTATCCGTTAAGTGATGGCCCTTCCATGCAGAACCACCAGATCACTAAGCCCTACTTTCGTACCTGCTCGATTTGTAGATCTCGCAGTCAAGCTCCCTTATGCCTTTACACTCCACGCTCGATGACCAACCGAGCTGAGGGAACCTTTGGGCGCCTCCGTTACCTTTTAGGAGGCGACCGCCCCAGTCAAACTGCCCACCTGACATTGTTCCTCCTCCGGATCACGGAGCAAGGTTAGAATCTCGATAGATTCAGGGTGGTATTCCAAGGTTGGCTCCACAGAAGCTAGCGCCCCTGCTTCAACGCCTCCCACCTATCCTCTACAAAACCGACCAAAACCCAGTATCAGGATACAGTAAAGGTGCACGGGGTCTTTCCGTCCCGCCGCGGGTAAGCGGCATCTTCACCGCCGATACAACTTCGCCGAGCTCCCAGTCGAGACAGCGCCCAAGTCGTTACACCATTCGTGCAGGTCGGAACTTACCCGACAAGGAATTTCGCTACCTTAGGACCGTTATAGTTACGGCCGCCATTCACCGGGGCTTCAGTTTGAAGCTTCACAGGGTTACCCCCGTTGACCTCGCGCTTTAACCTTCCGGCATTGGGCAGGTGTCAGTCCCTATACGTCGTCTTGCGACTTTGCAGAGACCTGTGTTTTTAGTAAACAGTCGCCCAGGCCGTGCTCCTGCGGCCCCGAAGGGCTTGGATCGCTAGTCTCCTAACCCAATCAGGGCACCCCTTCTCCCGAAGTTACGGGGTCATCTTGCCTAGTTCCTTGACTGGGAATCACTCGAGCGCCTTAGGATATTCTCCTCGCCTACCTGTGTCGGTTTGTGGTACGGTCGCTAAGAAGATTCGCTACGAGGCTTTTCTCGGCAGCGTGCTTCAGGCCAGTTTATGGGTCTAAGACCCTCCCCATCGCCTCTCGGGGTTAACGACCCTCTG
This sequence comes from bacterium, assembly GCA_049288275.1. Classification (GTDB taxonomy): domain Bacteria; phylum Arandabacterota; class Arandabacteria; order Arandabacterales; family Arandabacteraceae; genus JBAQHK01. The sequence continues at coordinate 16,936 of JBAQHK010000051.1, forward strand.
GATTTGCCTGGAGGATCCCCCTACGAGCTTAGAGCAGCACATCCGGTCGCTGCATGGCCTTCACTTCTGCGTCCCCCCTTCGCGTCTTTGTCATCTCCTCAGCGGTACAGGAATGTTCGCCTGTTTCCCATCGTCTACGCTTTTCAGCCTCAACTTAGGGGCCGACTGACCCTGAGAGGATTAACCTTCCTCAGGAAACCTTAGGCTTTCGGCGTGCGGGTTTCTCGCCCGCATTATCGCTACTCATTCCGGCATAATCTCTTCCGTCTCGTCCAGCAGGCCTTACGACCTACCTTCAACCTACAACGGAATGCTCCCCTACCAATGTGGTATGCAGAGCCGAAGCCCCACATACCGCAGTCCACAGCTTCGGTGGTAAGCTTGAGTCCCGATCATTGTCGGCGCAGGACCGCTTGACTAGTGAGCAGTTACGCACTCTTTAAATGATGGCTGCTTCTAAGCCAACATCCTAGCTGTCTGTGCGTCCCCACATCCTTTATCACTTAGCTTACACTTAGGGACCTTAGCTGGTGGTCTGGGTTGTTTCCCTCTCGGGAACGAAGCTTATCCCCCGCTCCCTTACTCCCGTGGTAAGATCCAACGGCATTCGGAGTTTGACTGGGATTGGCAGACCGGTAAGTCCCCTAGCCCAATCAGTGCTCTACCTCCGCAGGTCAATCCACGAGGCTAGACCTAAATCTATTTCGGGGAGAACCAGCTATCTCTGAGTTTGATTAGCCTTTCACTCCCATCCTCAGCTCATGGCCAAGCTTTTCAACGCTCGTGCCTTCGGACCTCCACGTGCTTCTACGCACGCTTCATCCTGGCCAAGGATAGATCACTCAGCTTCGGGTCTACCGCACGTGACTTGCGCCCTGTTCGGACTCGCTTTCGCTACGGCTCCGCGCCTGAGGCGCTTAACCTTGCCACGTACGAGTAACTCGCCGGATCATTATGCAAAAGGCACGCGGTCAGTCTACCGCCGGACCCGAAGGTCCAGCGTTCAACCTCCCACTGCTTGTAGGCATACGGTTTCAGGTTCTATTTCACTCCCCGCCAGGGGATCTTTTCACCTTTCCCTCACGGTACTGGTTCACTATCGGTTGTCCGGTAATGCTTAGCCTTAGAAGATGGTCCTCCCAGATTCCTACAGGATTTCCCGTGTCCCGCAGTACTTGGGTGCTCGGTCATGGGGAGCCTCTGCCCTTTCGCCTACAAGGCTATCACTTCCTTCGGCCAACCTTTCCAGGTTGTTCGGCTAGAACAGAGGTTTGTAACTCCCCGGCGGGTCTGCACACCTACCGGACCAAGTCCCGCTACCCCGGCTGCACAACGCATGCAGGCTTTAACGTGCAGACCGGTTTAGGCTGATCCCTCTTCGCTCGCCGCTACTGAGGGAGTCGCATTTGCTTTCTTTTCCTGGGGTTACTGAGATGTTTCAGTTCACCCCGTTCGCTTCGAGCAACCTATGTATTCAGTCGCCCGATCATAGGGCATGACCCCTATGCGGTTTCCCGATTCGGAGACCCCCGGATCTAAGGTTGTTTGCACCTCCCCGAGGCTTATCGCAGCTTACCACGTCCTTCGTCGCTTCCGGACACCAAGGCATCCACCGTATGCCCTTATTAGCTTGACCAAAAAATCGGCGAACAACGAATACGTCTTTCGACGTCCCGCTGTCTTGTATGGGCTCGAAGATGCTTGTTTCTCTATCCCCTATGCAGTTGTCAAAGAGCGAATACTGTATCTTCAGCCGGCAGGCGCCGGAAGAAGCTTCCTATTTTCGCTGGTGGAGATAACGGGGATCGAACCCGTAACCTCCGGCTTGCAAAGCCGGCGCTCTCCCAATTGAGCTATATCCCCAGGTCGGACGCCATATCTTGAGCTGGTGGGCCTAGGTAGACTCGAACTACCGACCTCATCCTTATCAGGGATGCGCTCTAACCACCTGAGCTATAGGCCCGCAGGTTGGATCTACCATCCCATGCGCCAAAATAAGCGCCAGGAATATGAAAGATAGCGCACACGAACCGAACGACGATGAGTGATCGACCTAGGAGTCAAGGGACATTGCCCCGTAGAACTCCTTAGAAAGGAGGTGATCCAGCCGCACCTTCCGATACGGCTACCTTGTTACGACTTAGCCCCAATCACCAGTCTTACCTTAGGCGCCTTCTTCCTTGCGGTCAGTACAGCGACTTTGGGTTCTCCTGGCTTTCGTGGCTTGACGGGCGGTGTGTACAAGGCCCGGGAACGTATTCACCGCTGCCTGCTGATCAGCGATTACTAGCGATTCCAGCTTCATGGAGTCGGGTTGCAGACTCCAATCCGAACTGAGACCGGTTTTTTGGGATTTGCTCCACCTTGCGGCATTGCGACCCTTTGTACCGGCCATTGTAGCACGTGTGTAGCCCCAGACGTAAGGACCATGAGGACTTGACGTCATCCCCACCTTCCTCCGGTTTATCACCGGCAGTCCCCGTAGAGTGCCCGGCATAACCCGATGGCAACTATGGGCAAGGGTTGCGCTCGTTGCGGGACTTAACCCAACACCTCACGGCACGAGCTGACGACAGCCATGCAGCACCTGTGCACCAGCCCCGAAGGGAAGCTGTGTTTCCACAGCGGTCCAGTGCATGTCAAGCCTGGGTAAGGTTCTTCGCGTTGCATCGAATTGAACCACATGCTCCACCGCTTGTGCGGGCCCCCGTCAATTCCTTTGAGTTTCAACCTTGCGGTCGTACTCCCCAGGCGGGGCACTTAATGCGTTAGCTGCGGCACAGAAGGGGTCGATACCTCCTACACCTAGTGCCCAACGTTTACGGCCAGGACTACCGGGGTATCTAATCCCGTTCGCTCCCCTGGCTTTCGCGCCTTAGCGTCAGTGACAGACCAGAAAGCCGCCTTCGCCACTGGTGTTCTTCCTGATATCTACGCATTTCACCGCTACACCAGGAATTCCGCTTTCCTCTCCTGCACTCAAGCCTCGCAGTTTCGAGCGCAGATCTCTGGTTGAGCCAGAGGTTTTCACGCCCGACTTACAAGGCCGCCTACACGCCCTTTACGCCCAGTAAATCCGAACAACGCTTGCTCCCTCCGTATTACCGCGGCTGCTGGCACGGAGTTTGCCGGAGCTTCCTCTAGAGGTACCGTCACTCCGTGAGGCTATTAACCTCACGGTCGTGCTTCCCTCTTTAAAGGGCTTTACAACCCGAAGGCCTTCATCACCCACGCGGCGTCGCTTGGTCAGGGTTTCCCCCATTGCCAAAGCCTCTCGACTGCTGCCTCCCGAAGGAGTCTGGGCCGTATCTCAATCCCAGTGTGGCTGACCATCCTCTAAGACCAGCTACCCATCATCGCCTTGGTGAGCCGTTACCTCGCCAACAAGCTAATGGGACGCGGGCCCATCCTCAAGCGACAGCTTGCAAGCAGAGGCTGTCTTTGATCACACCGACCGAAGTCGGTGGGATGTTATTCGGTATTAGCACCCCGTTGGGGGTGTTATTCCCAACTCGAGGGCAGGTTACCCACGCGTTACTCACCCGTTCGCCACTCTACTAGGGATCCTTGTGGCGAACCACTCAGATCCCTTTCGCGTTCGACTTGCATGCCTAATCCACGCCGCCAGCGTTCGTTCTGAGCCAGGATCAAACTCTCCGTTCTCGAATCTGCTATCGAAACGACCTTGCGGTCGCCTCTATCCTGGAAAGTCCTCTCAATCGACGAACAAGCCCGTGTGCGCTATTCTTTTTTCAAAGAGCGATGGAAACTCGCAATCGGCGATCATACCCCATCGCCGATCTCCTATACTAACCAACGATCGGTTATTGTCAAGAAATTTCTCGGTCTTTGTGGGACCGCCTATTTGCTGACGATGGTGATGATAATTGAATGGCCGATCGGTGTCAAGCTCTATTTTGCGTTTTTATACAGACCCTGCGAAATTCCCGGCCGAGCTTGACCAAGACTTCACCCGGCGCACCAGCGCCCCCACCCGACCCGGCGCCAGCACTCCCGCCCGATCCGCCCGCGCCTGTAAGGCCCACAAGCCCCACGGGGCCCACCTGGGCGCCGGCATCCTCCACCCTTTCGCCGTTGATCCTGACCGCGCCCTGCTCGATCTTGCGGCGCGCGTCGCTGCCGCTCTTGGCAAGGCCGACCTCGCGCAGGAGGTTGACGATCCAGATCGAGTCGCCCTCGATCTCCAGGGTGACGGTTTGGACACCTTCCAGATCGAGGGTGCCGCGCAGGTGGCCGAACCTCCGCTCGAACTCCTCGGCCGCGGCCCGGGCCGCCTCGTCCCCGTGATACATCCTCACCACTTCCCGGGCGAGGTCCGCCTTTATGTTCTTCGGATTCTCGGCGCCCGAACTTAAGGAGATTTCGATGCGCTTGATCTCCTCCGCGCTCCGCTCGGTAGCAAGCCGGAAGTACCTCACTATCAGGGTGTCGGGGATCGACATGATCTTGCCGAAGATCTCGTTGGGACTCTCGGCGATGCCTATGTAGTTGCCGATGGACTTGGACATGCGCTCGGTGCCGCCTGTGCCCTCGAGGATCGGCACGGTGACGGCCACCTGCGGCTCCTTGCCGAAGGCCTCTTGTATCTGGCGGGCAAACAGGAGATTGAACTTCTGTTCGGTGCCGCCCAGCTCGACGTCTGCATCGATCGCCACCGAGTCGTAGCCCTGCAACAGCGGATAGGCCAGCTCGTGGAGCCGTATGGGCTCTCCCGCCTTGAACCTCACCGAAAAGTCGTCGCGCTCGAGGATGCGGGCCACCGTGCCCTGGGACATCAGGTTGAGGCCCTCCAGGAAGGAGAGTTTGGAGAGCCACTCGCTGTTGTGCCTGACCTCGGCCTTGGCGGCATCCACGATCTTGCCGAACTGCTCGAAGTAGGTCCTGGCGTTGGCGGCCACCTGGTCCCGCGAAAGGCGCGGCCGGGTCTTGGAGCGCCCGCTGGGGTCTCCGATCATCGCAGTGAAGTCCCCGATGATTATCACCACGGTGTGGCCGAGGCTCTGGAAATCACGCAACTTGCGGATGCCAACCGCATGCCCCAGGTGGATGTCGGGCGCGGTGGGATCGAAGCCCTGCTTTATGCGCAGGGGCCGGCCGGTCTCAAGAGAGCGGCCAATCTTGGCGGCGAGCTCCTCCTCGGAGATTATCTCCTCCACGCCCGGTCGGACGACCGCAAGTTGCCGTTGGATCTCCTTCTCATGCGAAGTCACGACATCTTTCTCCCGTCTTTGTCGAGCAATCTACCACGGCCCGCGCCGGGAGACAACACCTAAATCGGCGCTGCGACAGCGGCGCGCACGCCCGCGCAATCCCGGTTGCCCTGCGGCCGGCGCTGTGATAAGATCGTCATCTCAAGACACCGCCATTCCGACCAAGGGGGTAACGTTCGTGAGGACGCTCGCCGGTTGTCTGACCCTCGTGCTCTGCACCGTTTCCGCCGCGGCTGCCTACCCCAATCAAAGCGCCGTCTTCAGCAACGCCACGGTGTTCCTCGCCGTGGATGGCTGCTTCGCGGATTCGATCGTTGCTTGCGGCTGCTGCTCCCTGGAGTGGTCCGACCCATACTACTACGATGGCGCCTATCACGTGCAGATGCTGGTGACCGCCTTGGAAACCCGGGGCGCGCTCCCGGCGCCATACGGGTCCGTGGTTTTCCTCGCCGATCCCGCGTACCAGTCCGGCGGCCAGGCGACGAGCCTCCACCCGACGGGGATGTTTCCCGCCGCAAGCTTCATTGATTATCACCTGCGTTGTCTGATGCCGGGGCTGTTTCCCGGGGACACGCTGCGAATATCGCCTATGCGGGTGACGTCCGAGATCGACCAGATGCCTCCCTACTTCGAGCCTTACCTCAAGCAGGGAACGGCCGGTCTGACGATCTCGACCGGCGCCGGCACACCCGTGGGCGAGATCACCTTCTGGCAGGAGGACGCCCTTCCTTACGCACCTCCCGCAGCCCACATCGTGGCGCCCGTGCCGCGACCGATGAACCCGCGCCGCTCAGCGCCGACCGACACCCTTCGGGTCTCCGCCGCGATGGCCGGCGGCCTGGTTGCGCCCATGTCGGCGACCTTCTCCGCAAGGCCCGCGGGCGCAGGCGGCCCGTTCCAACCCTTCGGAACCGACACCAGCGGCAGCGCGATCTCCGCCTCCACGGTCTCGGCGTCCCCGGCCGGGGACGGGTGGAGCGGCTATCTTGACACCTCAGCCTACTCGGACACCGGCGCCTACTTCGAGATGCAGGCAGCCTGCTTCGTGCCCGGCATCGGACCCTTCAGGGACACCATCACCACATTCGTAGACCCGACTCCCTGCGTCCCGGAGATCACTTCGCTTGCCGCGGATTCCTTCTCCGTGGTCCAGACCGGCGCCGCGGTCCCGCTCTTCTTCCGGATCTCGGACGCGAACCCCGAGACCGTCAAAGTGTGGGCGGGCCCCGTGGTGAGCGACTTCCTCCACAGCGTCACGCCGATCAACCAGCACCGCATCCGATTCGTCACTGCGGCCGGGCTCGCGACAAACCAGGCCTGCGCCCCCACGGCGGCCGCAAGCTGCCTCGACTACTTCGCCGAGAACGGCTACGACGGGCTCGACCATCCCAAAGGGGACACCGGCAAGCCTGAGCAGACGCCCGACGACATGGCGCGGGAACTGGGGACGGGCATGAACACCTCCTCGGCGGACGGCACCACCCCCAACGGCACCACGGCCGGGATAAAGGGCTACTTGACCGGCCACCAGCAGTCCGGCTGGGACGTGGAGTTCAAGGAGATGAGCGCCTGTGGGCTCGCCGAGCTCTACGAGGACTTCGCCGCCGACAGCGAGGACGTGCTTCTGTGGTTCGAGGACACCACCGCAGCCGGCCAGCCGGCGTACCATGTCGCCACGATGAACCGCCTCAAGACCGAGAAGGTCTTGATTCAACACGGCGAGTTCCAGTGCTACACCACCAGGACGGTGATAGGCTTCATGGACCCCAAAGGAGCCTTCGACAGGGAGCACGAGATATGGCGCCACGGCAACGAAGTCGAGACCGAGGGTTACGGGTTCCAGCCCGGAGGAGGGGACGCGGTGATCCACGGGTGGACCAAGGTTTCGCCTCCTCCCCAGCCGCGGGGCCGGTCGGCTCCGCCCGGGAGCCCAATCGCCGAGGCCGGGCTCTCGGAGGGCGGCTTCTGGACTCTGGTTGCGCAAGGACCCGCGCGGGGCAGCGGTCTCGAGGACAGCCTGTATTGGGACACCTCCGGCTTCCCGGAGGGTTTCTATCTCATCCGGGTCTCGGTCGACGATCCCGGCGGACCTTCGGGATACGATCTCAGGCTGGCGTCTCTTGTCGACACCACCGCAGCCGGTGCGCCGCCTGCTCTCGCGGGCAGCCCGGTGTCAATCCGCGGCACCTACCCCAATCCGTTCAACGCCGGGGTTCTGATCGAGGTGGCGGTCCAGGCCGACTGCGCCGTCAGTCTGACCATCTACGACGTCTCGGGCAGAAGGGTAAAACGGCTGTGCGAGAGCCGTTCAGTCCCTGCCGGGGTCCACAGGCTCACGTGGGACGGAACCGACGATCGGGGCAAGCCGGTCGCCAGCGGCGCCTACCTGTGCAGGCTGTCGTCGCCCGCCGGCAGGCCCCAGCAGTCGAGGCTCATCCTGCTCAGGTAGCCTGCCAAGCGCGTCTCCGCTGGTTCCACGACGTTTCTCGTGCCCGTGTCGACCCAGGGCCGACGGCGGCGTCTAACTCCTTGAAGTGCCGTCCAGGTTGGATTAGATTCCAGGCGTCAGTCACCCGGGGGAGCGAGATATGGCGAAGAGCCGAAGGACAGCCGACAAGGACCGGATCAGGGCGCGGGGCATTGCCCTGGTCATACTGCTGGCGGTGCCCGTGGGCGCCGCGCTGGGCCTCTTCTTCTGGCTCTCAGCCGACCTGCCCTCCACCGACGATCTGACCTCGGTCAGGCCGTGGGAGCGGACCGTCCTCTATGACATCAAGCAGCGACCCATCAAGGCCTTCTACGAGGAGGACCGGGCCGTGGTCAGCCTGGACGAGATGCCCCGGGAGCTGGTCGGCGCCTTCATATCGGTCGAGGACCGTCAGTTCTATCGCCACTGGGGCCTCAATCTCTTCGCGATCGGCAAGGCCCTGGTCGAGGACGTCGTCGCCCGCAAGGTGGTCCGGGGGGCGAGCACCATCACCCAGCAGCTGGCCCGCAATCTCTTCCTAACCCAGGAGCAGACTCTCACTCGCAAGATCAAGGAGGCGATCCTGGCGGTACGGATCGAGCGCCATTACACCAAGCGAGAGATTCTGTCGATGTACCTCAATCAGATCTACTTCGGCGACGGCGCTTACGGCGTCGAGGCTGCGGCCCGCCGGTTCTTTGGAAAGAGCGTGTCCGACCTGTCGCTGGCGGAGTGCGCCATGCTGGCGGGCCTGCCCAGGAACCCCACCGCCTACTCGCCGCGCCGGCACCCGGACAGGGCCCGGGCCAGGCAGGGCATTGTCCTGGAGTCCATGCGGGAGACCGGCGACATAACCCGGGAGCAAGCGGAGCAGGCCGCGCGCGAGGAGACAGAGATTCTCACCGCCGACCTGGCCGAACCGGGAGCCTACTTCGCCGAGTACGTGAGACAGACTCTCGAGGACAAGTACGGAGCTTCGATGCTCTACCGGGAAGGGCTCAGGGTGTACACCACGCTGGATCTCGACCTTCAGGCGGCCGCGGAGACCGCCCTGGAGCGTAACGTGCAGAAACTGGAGCGGGAGCTCCGCTACCGGCCGCGCGACACAAGCGCCAAGAAGCGCCAGCCCGGGGCGGTATCCACCCCTTACATCCAGGGAGCGCTGCTGGCCCTGGACCCCCACACCGGCCACATAAAGGCGATGGTCGGAGGCCGGGACTTCGCGGAGAGCAATTGGAACAGGGCGGTTCAGGCCCAGCGGCAGCCCGGCAGCGCATTCAAGGTCTTTGTCTACACCGCGGCGGTCGACAATGGCCTCACCCCCGCCGACATGCTCGTCGACGACCCGCTGGTCATACCCATGTCCGACGGGACCACCTGGCGGCCCCAGAACTACGACGCCGAATACGCCGGCCCGATAACGGCCAGAAGGGCCCTGGCCAGATCGATCAACGTACCGGCGATCAAGCTCGCCAACAGGGTGGGTCAGCAGACGGTGATAGACTACGCCCATCGAATGGGCGTGCGGAGCCACCTGCAACCCTACATGTCGATAGCGCTCGGAACGCTTGAGGTCAATATGCTTGAGATGGTCTCGGCGGTGGGAGTGCTCCCCGCCGGAGGAGTCAGGGCCGAACCGATGGCCATCCTCAGGATAGAGTCACGCGACGGCCGCACCCTGGAGCGCCACGAATCCCGCAAGTACGACGTGCTGAGCCCCGAGACCGCCTACGTGATGAACTCCATGCTCGCCAGTGTGGTCAACGAGGGCACGGCGGGCTCGGTCAGAGCCCGGGGCCTGACCCAGACCCTGGCGGGCAAGACCGGCACGACCGACGACTACAGCGACGCCTGGTTCATAGGCTACTCACCGGACCTCTGCGTCGGCACTTGGGTGGGCTTCGACGCAAGGCGGCGAATGGGCGAGAAGATCAGCGGCTCCCGGGCCGCCCTGCCGATTTGGATAGACTTCATGACGGTCGCCCTGGCCGGCGTGCCGGACCGCCCCTTCCCCGAGCCGGCGGGCATCGCCCACCGCGTGATCTGCCAGGAAACCGGTCTCATTGCGCGGGAGGGCTGTCCATCCACGCGATCCGAGGTCTTCATTCAGGGAACCGAGCCGGCCAGGCTGTGCACCGAGCACCGCGGAGCCCAGTTGTCCCAGGACTGACGGCGGCAGAGGGCGCCCTTGCGGCCCACAGAGCCCGGGCTAGTCCATCCGGGCGAGACCCGTCGCCGTCACTCTCCCTATGATCGCCGATCTCGGCCGGGGCTTGGCCCGCGTGATTGTGAAAGCCGACCTCACCAGATCGATGCACGCTTTGCCGACGGGCCTGCGGCCCGCGTGGAGGAGCGCCAGGACGTCACCCCTCACCACCCCGTCACCGCGCCGCTTCACCAGTTCGATCCCCGAGGCCGGATCTACCCGGTCATCCGACTCCAGCCTTCCGGCTCCCAGCATCAGAGCCGCCCTCCCGATTGCCATGGCGTCTACGAGCGAGACGTACCCGGCGGATCCGCTGGTGAGCCTGACGGTGTGCCGCGGCTGAGGCAGCCGACCAGGGTCGTCGATGAAGGCCTGATCCCCGCCCTGGGCGCGCACCATTTCCCTGAAGGTCTGAAGTCCCCTGCCACCCAGGAGAGCGGTCCTCAGCAAGGTCCGCGCCTGGGACCGGGTTTGGGCCTTGCCGGCAGCCAGCACCATCTCCGAGCCCAGGGCCAGGCTGATCTCGACCAGGTCGTCCACCCACCTGCCGCGCAGCACTTCGACGGCCTCTCTCACTTCGATGGCGTTGCCTACGCACCGGCCCAGGGGCTCGTCCATGCGGGTGACGACAGCGGACGTCCTCATGCCGAGGGAGGACCCGACCCTGTCAAGCAGTCGCGCCAGCTCGCAGGCCCTGCCCACGGTCTCCATGAAGGCGCCCCTGCCGGCTTTGATGTCGAAGACCACAGCGTCCGCGCCGGATGCGATCTTCTTGCTCAAGATGCTGCTCACTATCAGCGGCAGGCAGACCACGGTCGAGGTCACGTCGCGAATCGCATAGAACTTGCGGTCAGCCGGAGCGATCTCGTCGGTCTGGCCGATGATGGAGATGCCGACCTTGCCGACCACTCGCTCAAACTGCCTGGCGTTGAGGTCGGTCCTGAAACCCGGAATCGACTCCAGCTTGTCCAGTGTGCCGCCGGTGTGGCCCAGCCCCCGGCCCGACACCATGGGAACGCGCACCCCGACCGATGCCACAAGCGGGCCCACGATCAGCGATATCTTGTCGCCCACCCCGCCGGTGGAGTGCTTGTCAACTTTGGTCCCGCGGATGCTCGCAAGCGAGAGGGTCCTGCCTGAGTCTATCATCGCCGTAACCAGGTGCCGGGTCTCCTGGAGCGACATCCCTTTGAAGTAGACGGCCATGAGAAAGGCCGAGATCTGGTAGTCCGGGATCGCGCCCCGCGCGGAGGACCCCACGAACCAGGAGATCTCGTCGCGCCCGAGGGCACCACCGCGCTGCTTCTTGGCTATTATGTCCACCGCTCTAAACGATCTCGATGATCTTGCGTCCGACGATGTGTTGTCCATGATTCAGCACCCAAGTGGCAACGCTGAGGATTCTATCCGCCGATTATCTTGACGCTGGCGCTGGCGCCGATGCGGGTGGCGCCAGCCTCGATCATACGCGCCACGGTCTCCGCATCCCTGATCCCGCCTGCGGCTTTGACACCCATGGCTTCGCCGACCACGCCCCGCATGAGCCTGACGTCCTCGGCGGTGGCCCCGCCCGGCCCGAAACCGGTCGAGGTCTTGACGAAGTCCATCCTGACCTTCTTGGCGATCTCGCAGGCCTTTACCTTCTCCGGGTCGGCCAAAAGCGCGGTCTCCAGGATCACCTTGGTGATGACCGCCCTGCCGCAGGTCTCCTTGACCTCCCTCATGTCATCCTCGACCAGCCTGTAGTCCTGCGACTTCATGGCGCCCACGTTCATCACCATGTCTATCTCGCGGGCCCCGTCCAGAATCGCTCGCCGGGTCTCGTAGGCCTTGACTTCCTTCTTGCAGGCGCCCAGGGGGAACCCCACCACCGAGCAGACCTTGACCCGGGTGCCCGCCAGGAGATCGGCTGCCAGCTTGATCCAGCACGGATTGACGCAGACGCTGGCGAAGCCGAATTGCCTGGCCTCGCCGCAGAGCTTCTCGATCTCCGCGCGGCTGGCGTCGGGCTTGAGCAGGGTGTGGTCTATCAGAGGCGCGACGTCCTTGCCCACCGAGGCTATGCCCGGCGAGGAGCTTATCCGAGCCGCCCCGGCGCCCGTTATTCTCGCGACCGCCTCGGGCGCCTTCTCCACGCACTTGCCGCAGAGCACGCAGACCGCGCAGCCGGTTCCCACCACAGGCACCATCCCGGTCGGGGCTCCTGCCCCCCCCGCCGCTGCGCCCCCCGCCGCGGGGCTGCCCTGTCCGGTCTCACCCAACCGCCTCACCACCTCCTCGACAACCTTGGCGACGATGTCGCTATAGTCTTGCATCCAGCCCGTCCTTCTCAATCCCGGCGATCTTTTCCAGCCGGGCCACGTGCCTGCCGCCCTCAAAGGGCGTCTCAAGCCAGGTCCTGACCATGCGCCGGGCCAGGCCCCGGTTCACCACACTGGACCCCAACGAAAGCACGTTGGCGTCGTTGTGAAGCCGGCTGGACCTCGCGGACTCGACGTCGTGGCAGACCGCGGCCCGTATGCCCCTGACCTTGTTGGCCGCTATCGCCGAGCCCACGCCCACGGCGTCAATCACCACGCCGAGGTCGCACACCTTCCTGGCAACCTTCTCGGAGACCGCAAGCGCGACGTCCGGGTAATCCGCCGCGGCGCCTTCGTCCGCGCCGCAGTCCACCACCGTGTGCCCGAGCTCCGCCAGATACTCCCCGAGCTGCATCCTGAGCACGCGCCCACGATGGTCAGACCCCAGGGCCACTTTGAACTGCCGGCGCCGCGCCCCGGGAATCCGCTCGGCGGGAAAGGGCGAACCGCCGACAGCGACCCGCTTGGGTCCGCTACCGAAGGTCGCGTCCACCACCCGCTCGATCCGCTTGCCGAACGTCTCCTCCATGCCTCACCCCGTCATGCCTCACCTTACCCCGTCATGCCTCGCGTCGGAATCTGAAGGGCCTGGGCAGCAGCTCGTCCAGCCCGTAAGGCCTGGCCGGCCCCCCGAGGGTCCCAACAACCACCGTGCGCACCCCGAACTCACTCATCACCTGCAGGCAGGCCCCGCACGGCAAGGGAGGTTCGGTCGGGCTGTCTCCGACCACAGCCACTTTGTCAATCTTGGTGTGCCCGGCCGCAACCGCCGCGAAGATCGCGGCCCGCTCCGCGCAGATCGTGAGCCCCAGCGAGGAGTTCTCGACGTTGCAGGCTGCGTAGGTCTCGCCTTCCGGCGTCAGGACGCAGGCCCCGACCCTGAAGTTGGAGTACGGCGCGTAGGCCTTCTCCAGCGCCCGCCCTGCCTCGCGCACCAGCTCGGAATCGTCCATCATTGCTGCCTCGCGTTCGCGCCCACGTCGGCGAGGAAGCTGGTCCCCGCCTCGGTGGCAACTCCGAACATCTCCCCGATCGTCGCCCCCAGATCGGCGAAGGTCTTCCTCAAGCCCAGATCGACTCCGGCCTTGAGGCCCTTGCCGTAAACCAGAAGCGGCACGTGCTCTCTGGAGTGATCGGTACTCGGCGTGGTCGGATCGTTGCCGTGATCGGCGGTCACGAAGAGCGCGTCATCGGCGCCGAGGCTCTCCATTATCCGCGGCAAGCCGCGGTCGAACTCCTCGAGGCCCCGGCTGAACCCCGCCACGTCGTTGCGATGCCCCCAGAGCATATCAAAATCCACCAGGTTTGCAAACACAAGTCCGCTCTCCGGCCGTGCGGCCTGGGCGGCTATCCGATCAATCACTTCCGCGTTGGATGAGGTGTGCACGGCGTCGGTGAAGCCCTGTTTGGCAAACAGGTAATCCACCTTGCCCACCGAAGTCACACCGAGGCCCCTTCCGGCAAGATCGTCCAAGAGAGTCCTGCGCGGAGGGCAGACCGAGAAGTCCTTGCGGCGCGGTGTCCTCTGGTAGCTTCCGCCGGCCCCCACGAAGGGCCGGGCTATCACCCTGCCCACCGCATGATCCCCGGTGAGAATGCCTCGGGCGAGTAGGCAGAAGCGGTACAGCTCCTCAGGCGGGATCACCTTCTCGTGCGCGGCTATCTGGAAGACGCTGTCGGCGGAGGTGTAGACGATGGGCTTGCCGGTCCGAACGTGTTCGTCGCCCAGCCGCTGGATTATCTCGGTCCCTGAGGCGGCAAAGTTGCCCAGCGTCCCTCTGCCTATCGCCCGCTCGAAAGCCGTGATCACCTCCGGCGGGAAGCCTCGGGGATAGGTGGGAAACGGCTTGTCCAGGACCAGCCCGACCATCTCCCAGTGGCCCGAGGTGGAGTCCTTGCCGGGGGACGCCTCGGCCATCATGCCATAGTTGGCCAGCGGCGCGCCCTGCGGCCGGACCCCCTGGATTGGTGCGATATTGCCGAGCCCGAGACGCTCGAGATTGGGCAGGTCCAAGCCGCCCACCGCCCGGGCCAGATTCGCCAGGGTGTTGCTGCCTTCATCCCCATACGAAGCGGCATCGGGAAGAGCCCCGATGCCTACACCGTCAAGCACTATGATCACAGCCTTGCGGCCAGGGGAGGTCAAGACTCGTCGTCCTCTTCCTCTGCCTCTTTCCCAGCCTCCTCGTCGTCCTCGGCCACCCCGTCCACCACTGCCTCCTCGACGACCTCCTCCACAACTTCCGCCTCGCGCGGCCTGGCCCTCTCCTCCCTGGCCTCGCGTTCGGTCTTGGTCCGGGAGACCAATTCCAGGCTCGCGTACTTGAGGATCAGCTTCCGTTGCCCGTACTTCTCGAATGAGATCATGGCGCAGGTCTCCTGGCCGAACGGATAGACGTCCAGGATCTCTCCCTTGCCCAGCTCCTTGTGCTTGACCGTATCGCCTACTCTGAACTGTGCCTTGCCTGAGGCCATAAGTTGTCCCTCTTCAGAGAGAAATGCCTTGTCTTGAGAGCCACTCGCCGACCAAGGTGACTATGCCGGTCACCGTCCCGTTCTCTATGTAAACTCTCGGCACGCGCTTGCCGATGCCGCAGGTGATCTCGTAGGATATCGTACCGCAGCGTTCGGCAACCTCGTACACGCTAATCTCCTGATTTCCCTGCTTCCCGAAGATTATCACCTCGTCGCCCACCCTGACCTCGGGGATGTGAGAGACGTCCACTATGGTGACGTCCATCGTCACCATGCCCACAATGGGCGCTCGCACTCCGCGCACTAGCAGGTCGGCGTTGTTGGACATCTGCCGGGTGAGCCCGTGACCGTACCCCGCCGCCACCGCCGCCACGGTGGCGTCCCGATCGAAGCGGTGCGTGCGACCGTAGCTGACGGTCTTGCCCTTGCTCACCCGCTTGACGTTCACCACGCGCGACTTGAAGCTCATCACCGGCTCGAAGCCTATGCCGTTCATCTCCTTGCGGGGGAACATGCCGTAGATCATGCCTCCCGGGCGCACCATGTTGATGTGGCTTGCCGGATACTGGGCGACTGCGGCGCTGTTGGCGGTGTGCCTCAGTGGGAAGACCACACCTTCCCGTCCCAGGGCATCTATGATCCCCTGGAAGGTCGCTATCTGCCGCTCGAGGTCCCCGGGGTCCTCCCTGTAAGTGCCGGGCAGATGGGTGTAAACGCCTTCGACCGCGATTCCCTTGAGCCTGCTCAGCTCGGACAGCATCCGGCAGGCGTCCTCTTCGTTCACCCCGCCGCGGGTCATGCCGGTGTCGATCTCCACGTGAACCTTGGCCACCCGCGAGGACTGGGACGCCCGCGCGGCCAGCGCCTCGGCGAACTCCATGTCGGAGACCGTGGGCGTGAGGCTGTACTCCAGTATCTCGTCTATCTCAACCGCCAGCGACGGGCTCAGAATCACTATGGGAGCCCTGAGGCCGGCGTTCCTGAGTTCCATGCCCTCGTGAAGCGTGGCCACGCCCAGCATGTTGACCCCGGCGGCCACAGCGGCCCTGGCCACATGTGGAGCTCCGTGGCCGTAACCGTCCGCCTTGACTATGAGGAGGATATCTACCCGAGGCCCAACAATCTGCTGCGTTCGTTTTACATTTCGCTTGAGGGCGCTGATGTCAATCTCAGACCATGCAGCGAATTCCATTCGGTCCTCCCAAATCATGGTTACGGATAACACACGGCCGTTTCGATTGCAAGCACGATTTTGGCCCCTCCTGCCAGCCACCTCCACCCTCTTGGACGCTGCCCGGCGGCGGGCACCGACGACGAGCGCTCGGGGCTTGCGCCTGCAGGTGGGCGGTGGTAGTA
>JBAQHK010000052.1:0-1978 GCA_049288275.1 bacterium
GTCAACGATTGCGCAGGTGCGATTCCACCAGGAGAGCACCGAACGCCAGTATGCGCTCCGCGAGAAAGCGATGGAGCTGGGCTGGACGGCTGCGGCGATCCGCACCCTCGACAGGGATCTGGGTGTCTCCGGTGCTCAGATGACCGGCCGGGAGGATTTCAAAACCTTGGTGGCGGATGTCTCGATGGGCCAGGTGGGTGCGGTGTTTGCTTTGGAAGCCTCTCGGCTGGCGCGCTCGAGCCTCGATTGGCATCGCCTGATCGAGTTGTGTGCGCTGACCGGGACATTGGTGATCGACGAAGACGGTTGCTACGATCCGGCCGATTTCAACGATGGACTCCTGCTGGGCCTCAAAGGTACCCTCGCGCAAGCCGAACTGCATTTTCTGCGCGCGCGCCTCCAAGGCGGTAAGCTCAACAAGGCCAGGAAGGGCGAACTGCGTTTTCCGTTGCCGGTTGGCTTGTGTTACGGAGAAGAAGACCGGATCATTCTGGATCCCGACGTGGAGGTGCAAGGCGCCGTGCGCCTGATCTTCCGCCTGTTCCGGGAGACGGGAAGCGCCTATGGGGTGATGCAGCGCTTTGCCCAGCTCGGGCTGCGGTTTCCCAAGCGTGCCTATGGTGGCGTTTGGGCGGGCCAGCTGGTGTGGGGGCCTCTGACCCACAGCCGCATCTTGGGTGTTCTGAAGAACCCCTCCTATGCCGGTGTCTACGTCTTCGGCCGCTACCAGTCGCAACGGACGATCACGCCCGCAGGCGAAGTGCATGCCCAGATCCACGCGGTGACTATTGACGCCTGGCGGGTCTGCCTCAAGGACCATCACGAGGCCTATATCCCCTGGGAAGAGTTTCTTCGCAACCAAGAGATCCTGGCGAAAAATCAAACCCATGGCGAGGCGTCCATTTTGAGCGGGCCGTCGCGAGAAGGCTTGGCGCTCCTGCATGGCCTCCTCCTATGCGGGATCTGCGGTCGTCGCTTGACGGTGCGCTACCGCGGCAATGGGGGGCTTTACCCCATTTACGAATGCAACTGGCTCCGGCGCGAAGGGCTCGGCACCAGAGCCTGCATGGCGATCCGCTGCGATCTTTTGGATCAGGCCATCGCCGAGCGCGTCTTGACGGTGTTGCAACCGGCGGAAATCGAGCTCGCCCTGGAAGCCTTGCGCAACCTCGAAGCGCGCGACCAAGCGGTGATGCGGCAGTGGCAGATGCGCCTCGAACGCGCCGAGTATGAAACCCAACTCGCCGAAAAACGCTACCAGGAAGTCGACCCCGCCAATCGGCTGGTCGCGGCGACGCTCGAGCGCCGCTGGAACGAAGCTTTACAGCGGCTGGTGGATCTCAAAGAGCAGTATGCCGAAACCGAGCAGCGGGAGGCCCGGGTAGTAACCCCCGAACAGAAGGCTCAGGTGCTGGCCCTGGTGCAGGATTTTCCGCGTCTTTGGAATGCGCCCACCACGCAGGCCAAGGACCGCAAACGGATGCTGCGGCTGCTGATCCAAGATATCACCGTCGAGAAGCCGCACGGGACTCGCCAGGCCTTGCTGCATGTCCGCTGGCACGGCGGGAGCTGTGTGGACATCACCGTCCCGTTACCTCCGCCCCGACCGGATCAGCTACGTTATCCTGCAGAGTTGGTGCAGCACGTCCGTGAACTCGCCCTTGAGCTTGATGATGATCAGATCGTCGAACGGCTCAATCAGGAAGGGCGTCGTAGCGCTACCGGACAGCCCTTCAACACTTCGATGATCCAATGGATCCGCTACCGCCATGGGATTCCCAAAGCGATACTCCGGCGCCCGGAAGAGTTGACCGTCAAGCAAGTCGCCGAGCGCTTCGGCGTCAGCAGCCACGTCGTTTACTATTGGATCGAACACGGGATCCTGGCCACCCGCCAACTCGGCTCCCAGAAACCTTATTGGATCACGCTTGATTCAACCCAAGAACAAGCGCTCTGGAATTGGATTCGTACTTCAAGC
>JBAQHK010000053.1:0-11009 GCA_049288275.1 bacterium
ACAAGCCTGGCGTGGTGCACCCTCCCACTGGCCGCCACGACGATGTTGGGCGCGGAATTGAAGGATTTGAAGAACGGCATGATCGAGGAGCGCTTGAGCTTGCCCACGGTCTCGGGCGTGCCCAGCACCGGCTTGCCCAAGACATGTGAGTTCCACACCGAAGTTCCCAACAGCTCGTGAGCCACGTCCTCGGGGGTGTCCTCGAAGTTCTTGATCTCTTCGAAGATCACGCGCTTCTCAAGCTCTATGTCCTTCTCGCGCATCGCGGGCCGGGCCAGCATGTCGGTGATAACATCGACTGCCTTGGTGGTATCCTCGGTGAGACACCTGGCGACGAAGGCCGTGCTTTCCTTGCCCGCGAAAGCGTCAACGGTCCCGCCGACGGATTCCAGAGCGTTGGCGATGTCGAAAGCCGACCGCTTGAGCGTGCCCTTGAAGAGGAGGTGCTCTATGAAGTGCGATACGCCCGCGATCTCGGGCGGCTCGACGCATGATCCGACACCGACCCAGAAACCCAAGGAAACCGAACCGGTGTCCTTGCCCGACTCGGTGACGATCCTAACGCCGTTCGGCAGAACATCCTTGCGGTAGGAAAACCTCATCTACGGCTTGCGCCGTCGGTCACGGCCGTGATCGCGCCCGCGTCCGCCCTCCCGGCCACCCTCCCGCCCGTGATCGCGCCCGTAGTCGCGGCCACCTTCACCGCCCCCCTCACCACCGGGAAGCAGCGCCTTCCTGCTCAGTCTGATCTTGCCGTCCTTCTCCACGCCTATGACCTTGACCATCACGTCGTCGCCTTCCTTGAGGATGTCCGTGACCTTGGCGACCCGCCTGTGATCGAGCTCGGAGATGTGCAGCAGACCGTCCTTGTTGGGCAGGATCTCCACGAAGGCACCGAATTCAACTATCCGCCTGACCTTGCCGTTGTATGTCGTGCCCATCTCGGGCTCTTGGATGATCGACTTGATTATCTCCAGCGCCTTGTTGCAGGCGGCGCTGTCGGGAGACGCGATCTTGACCTCCCCGGTGTCCTCTATGTCGATCACCGTCCCGGTCTCCTCGATGATCTTCCTTATGGTCTTGCCCCCGGGGCCTATGACCTCGCGGATCTTGTCCTTGTCGATCATGATCGCCAGAATCCTGGGCGCGTACACCGACAGCTCCGGTCTCGGCGCTCCGATGGTGCGCTCCATGATGTCCAGGATCTCCATCCTGTTGGGCGTGGACTGCGCGACTATTTCCCTCACCAGCGGCATGCCGATTCCAGAGATCTTGAGATCCATCTGAACCGCTGTGACGCCCTTGCGGCTTCCTGTGATCTTGAAATCCATGTCACCGTGATGGTCCTCAAGGCCGAGGATGTCGGTGAGGATGCGGTAGGAGCTGCCTTCCTTCACCAGTCCCATCGCCACACCGGCCACCGGCGCCACAACGGGCACTCCGGCGTCCATCAGGGAGAGCGTGCCGGCGCAGACCGTAGCCATCGAGGAAGAGCCGTTGGACTCCAGGATGTCGGACACTATGCGTATGGTGTAAGGGAAGACCTCGCCCGGCGGGATCATCGGCTGTATCGCCCGCTCGGCAAGCGCCCCGTGGCCTATCTCGCGTCTGGCAGGCGACCTGATGGGCCGGATCTCGCCGACGCTGAAGGGCGGGAAGTTGTAGTGGAGCATGTAGGTCTTGGTGGTCTCGCCCTCCAGATCCTCCACACGCTGCTCGTCCATGGATGTCCCCAGCGTGGTCACCGCGAGAGCCTGGGTCTGGCCCCGCGTAAAGATGGCCGAGCCGTGAGTCCTGGGAAGCACACCGACCTCGCAGTCGATCTTCCTCAGGTCATTCAGCCCCCGTCCGTCGGGCCGCTTGCCCTCCTCGAGTATCATCTTCCGGAGCGCGGCGCGCTCCAGCTTGTCGAAGGCCTCGCCGATCTCGCTTGCGCCCTCGGGGAATCTGTCCTTGAGGCTTGCCAGAGCGTCGGCCTTGATCTTGTCCAGATCGTCCTGCCTGAGCCCCTTGTCCGCGGTTCTCATGGCAGCGCCGATCCCGGACTCGCACAGCCCCCTCACGGCCTCGAATATCTCGGGGCTGCACGACCGCAGGGTGTACGGCATCGGAGGGCTCCCGCACTTGGCCATCAGCGCCCTCTGCATCGCAATGATCGGGGCCAGCGTCTCGAGGCCCAGCCGGATGGCTTCAAGGAACGCCTCCTCGCTCACTTCCTTCATCCCGCCCTCGATCATCACCACCTGGTCGCCAACGCCGACGATAACTACCTCGATGTCCCCTTCCTCCCTCTCCGCAAAGGTCGGGTTCACTATGTACTCGTCGCCCTTCCTGCCAATCCGGACAACTCCGACCGGACCGCCAAAGGGAGCCCCCGCAATGCCCATCGCGGCTGAGGCGCCGATCAGGGCGAGCACGTCCGAATCGTTCTGCTGATCGGAAGAGAGCACGGTGGCTATTATCTGCACTTCGTTGGTGAAGCCGTCGGGTATGAGAGACCGAATGGGCCGGTCGATCAGCCTGGCGCTCAGGATCTCCTTCTCAGTGGGCCTGCCCTCGCGCTTGAAGAAACCTCCGGGTATCTTGCCGGCGGCGTAGGACTTCTCCCTGTACTCCACCAAGAGCGGAAGGAAATCCGCTCCCTCCATCGGTTCCTTGCCCACCACCGCGGTGACCAGCACCACCGTGTCGCCGTACCTTACAAACACCGCGCCGTCGGATTGCCGCGCAACCCTGCCGGCCTCAATTGACAGCGTCCTTCCGCCTAGTTCGATCTTCTCCTCATTGATCATGTGGTAGTCTTACATCTCCTCTCAGCGCTACGCAGCTCGCTTCCTTTTACTTCCTCTTACTTCCTTAGTCCCAGGTCCTTGACGATCTGGCGATACTTGTCTGTCTTCCTGGATTTGAGGTAGTCGAGAAGTCTACGGCGCTGGCCGACCAGCTTGAGCAGTCCGCGTCTTGAGTGATAGTCCTTCTTGTGGACCTGGAAATGCTCGGTCAGTTGGTTGATCCGCTCCGTCAGAAGCGCGATTTGCACCTCCGGCGAACCGGAGTCGCTATCGTGCACCCTGTACTTCTTGATGATCTCCTGTTTCTTGTCCTTTTCAAGGCTCACTGAGTCGTCACCCCCTCCGAACATTATTACTTAGACAGTTCTTTCGCACAAATCAAGAGCTATTTACCAATCACCGTCTCCAGGCGCCGACGGTCGGCCAACATCGCCCTCCTGAGAGCGGCCTCGCTCGCGAAGGTCTTCTCACCCCGCAACCGATCGATGAATCGTACCCGCAGGCTTTCGCCGTACAGATTCACACCCGCGTCCAGGATGTGCACTTCTATTCCCCTGGCGCCGACCCCATAGGTAGGCCTGGCGCCGACGTAGACCAGAGCCGGCCGCAGCCGCCCTCGCGAGCCCGCCTCGGCTGCGTAGACGCCATCGCCGGGAACCATCTTCCCGATATCTCCCGGCTGCAGGTTGGCGGTAGGGAAGCCCAGCCGACGCCCCCTTCCCTCACCTCTGACCACCCGGCCCGAGACCTGGTAAGGCCTCCCCAGCATTGCCGCCGCCGACCGCACGTCACCCCTGGCCAGCGCGGTTCTCGCCCGCGTCGAGCTCACCGGGTGTCCGCCGAGCTTGACCGGCGGCACTATGTCCACCCCGAAACCCATCGCCTCCCCCAGAGTCTCAAGACCGCGGGCACCGCCTTCGCGGCCTCGGCCGAAGCGGAAATCGTATCCGATCACCAGCCGGCCCATGCCGAGCCTGCCGAGGAGCACGTGCCTAACAAACCATTCGGCGTCGCGCGCGGCGAGCTTAGCGCCGAATCTCATCACCAGGGTCTCGCTGATTCCCTCCGCCGCGATCAGGTCCAGCCTCTCCCGCACTGTGGTCAGCATCGCGGGCGCTTCCCCGGGATTGAGGACGGCCACAGGGTGAGGATCGAAGGTCACCACGACGCTGCGGGCGCGAAGCCCCCTGGCCAGGAGGACAACTTCCTCCAGGATTCTCTTGTGGCCGAGGTGAACCCCGTCGAACACGCCTACGGTGACCACGGCCTTGCGCCCTTGACGCAGCCCGGATCTGTCTCTTCCTCCCACCGGCCTCGAGCCTCCCTCGGCCTTAGAGTATCCGTTCTGTTCTGAAGGTCTCCGCGGGCCCGTCGGAGCGGACCGCAATCCCGACCACCGCGCCGGTCTGGTCTGTGAGCGCGAAGTAGGTGCCCGCGAGGCCCTCTCCGCCGGGCGCGAAGTCCGCCAGGGAAGGCTGCCTGCCGGCCCTTATGCCTGCCACGCTGGTCTCCTTGAGCCCTATCCTCGGCAGGTGGCCCAGGCCCCGCTCTATGGACAACATCACCTCCCCGGGCTCGGTGCGTCCCTCCACCAGCTCCGCCAGGGGCGTGGCCTCTTCCAGGCCGAAATCTCCGACGCGGGTGCGCCTGAGGCTGGAGACCGCCGCGCCGCAACCCAGGTGCCGGCCCATGTCGCGGGCCAGCGACCTGACGTAGGTGCCGGAGGAACATGCAAGGCGAACGCTGACGTGCGGCAGCGATATCTCGGTGACCTCGAAGGTCCTGATCTCAACCACCCGGGTCTTCAACGGAGTGGCCAGACCGCGCCTTGCCAGCTTGTACAGCGGCGTGCCCTGATGCTTGATCGCCGAAAGCGACGGCGCTATCTGCTGGTACTTCCCCCGAAATCTCGCGGCCGCGTCCAGCACACGCTCGGCGGTCACCCCGTCGGTGGACTCCCTTCGGAGCGCAGTCCCCCATATGTCCAGGGTGTCGGTCTCGACGCCCAGCTCGATGGTGAAGACGTACTCCTTGTCCAGGCTCATCAGAAACCGGGACACCTTGGTCGCCCTTCCGACCAGCCCGATCAGCACGCCTGTCGCGTTGGGATCCAGCGTGCCCGCGTGGCCGACTCGCGCGCCTCCCAGGAGGCGTCTGAGCGCGACCACCACATCGTGGGAGGTCATTCCGCCCGGCTTGTCCAATACCAGGATGCCGTCCATCGGTCTACCCGCCGGCAGCGCGCCGGCTGTTCCCAATCTGGGAAAGGATTTCACGGCGCACCCGGCCCTTGATCTCCTCCAGATTGCCGGCTATGCGGAATCCGGCGGCCGTGGGGTGCCCCCCGCCTCCAAAGACCCTGGCGATCGCATCCACATCGTAGCCTTCGGCCGCTCTGAGGCTCACCCTGAAAAACCCGTCCTCGGTCTCCCTCAGGAGCACGCCGACCGCAACCCCGTCTATCGATCTCGGGTAGTTGGCGAATCCCTCGGTGTCCACATTGGCCGCGCCCGACTTCAGGTACATCGAGCGGGTTATCTCCATCGTAGCCACGCTGCCGTCCCCGGTGACTTCGATCGAGGAGAGGGCATCGCCGAGTATCTTCAGGGAGGCAAGCGGCTTCCGCCAGTAGATCTGGGAGGCGATCTGATACGTCTTGACGCCGACCTCCAACAAGTGCGCGGCGATCTTCAGGGTCCCGGCGGTTGTGGTCGGGAACCTGAAGCACCCGGTGTCGCTCAGGATCGCCGTGTAGAGAGACTCGGCCTCCCCGAGCACGAGGTCCACCCCGAGGTCTGCAAGCACCCGGTAGACGATCTCTCCGCAAGCACCTGCCGACGTCACGACCAGGTTCAGGTCTCCGAACCGGTCGTTGGATCTGTGATGATCGATGTTGACGACCGTGCCGCAGCGCTTCACCAGGTCCGCCACCCAACCGATGCGCTCCAGCGCGGCTGCGTCTACCACTATGGCCACTTCGCGCGGGGAGCCGGCCGCCTCGCGGGACGTGATCACCTCGCCCGCCCCTTCAAGAAAGGCATAGGATGGCGGCACCCCATCCTCACTCACCGCCTTAACGTCCTTGCCCAACCGCTTCAAAACAGAATAGATAGCCAGTTGGCACCCCACGGCGTCTCCGTCCGGATCGAGGTGGGATGTCACCAGAAATGAAGTGGAGCCCTTTATCAGGTCAAGCATGCCCTTCGGGACTTCCGTCATCCTTCGCTTCCTTGAGGTCTTTGAGTATCGAGTCGATGCGAGCGCCCCTCGCGCCGGAGTCGTCGTGGTGGAACCTCAACTCCGGCACGTGCTTCACGCTCAGCCGCTTGCCAAGCTCCGATCTGATGAAGCTCTTGGCGGAGTCCAGGCACGCCAAGTTCCTCTTGATGTCACCGGCGGTTCCCAGGACGCTCACGTAGACGCTGGCGTAGCTCAGGTCCGCGCTGACCCTGACCCCGGTCAACGTGACGAACCCGAGCCGGGGGTCCTTGATCTTGCGCGCAATTATCTCGCTGACCTCTTCTTGGATCTGACTGCCCAGCCTTCCCAGCCTCCGGGATTCCACGGTCACATCACCTCGAACTCGGTCTCCACGTCTATCACGCAGACGTCACTGTGGGATTCTATCAGTCCCACGACGCTGGATATCACCTGGTTGGCGAAGCGGCTGTCCTTCGAGACCATCGCGATTCCGAGAGTGGCCCGCTGCCACAGGTCGCCGTCGTCCACCTCGGCTATCGAGACGTTGAACTTGTTCCTGACCTTGTCCTTGAGCCGCCTGATGACTTCGCGCTTGGCCTTGAGGGAACCGCTCTGGGGGATGTGGAGCGCCACCCTGCAGGTTCCTATTACCAACTCACCCACCTACTGCTTCTTGACCTCTTCCACCACGTAGGCCTGCACGGTATCGCCTTCCCTCAAGTCATCATACGCTTCAAGCCCGATGCCGCACTCGTAACCCTGCGAAACCTGCTTGACGTCATCCTTGAAGCGCTTGAGCGAGGTTATCTTGCCCTCGAATACCTGGGCGCCTTCCCTCAGGACCCGCACCATGCAGTTCCTGGTGAGAGTGCCATCGGTGACGTAGCTGCCGGCTATGGTGCCCACCCGCTTTATGGTGAAGACCTTCCTCACCTCGGCGGAACCCATCACCCGCTCTTCCATCACCGGGCCCAGCAGGCCCTCCATGGCGGCCTGGATGTCCTTGGTAACCTCGTATATGATGTCGTAGTTCCTGACGTCGACCTGCTCGCGCTTGGCAATCTCACGGGCCTTTGGAAGCACGCCGACGTGGAAACCTATCACGATGGCGTCAGACGCCGCGGCGAGCAAAACGTCGGATTCGTTGGCCGGACCCACGCCCCGATGGATTATCCTGATCGACACCTTGTCGTTTCCGAGCTTCTGAAGCGCGTCGCTCAGGGCCTCGACCGAACCGTCGACGTCGCCCTTGGTCACCACCCTGAGCTCCTTGATCTCGCCGGCCTGAATCCTGTCGAACAGGTCCTGAAGGCTGACGTGGACCGACTTCCTCAGATCCCTCTCCCGCTGCAGCAGATGCCGCCTGGCGGCGATGTCCCTGGCCTCGCGTTCGTCCCTTGTGACCATGAACGAGTCGCCGGCCTGCGGCACGCCCTGAGAACCCAGGATCTCGGCCGGGGAGGCCGGGTGAACCGAGTCCAGCTGCTTGCGTCGCTCGTTGAACATCGCCCTGACCTTGCCCTGCCAGACCCCGACCACGTACGGATCGCCCAGCCTCAGAACCCCCTTCTGGATCAGCGCGGTCACCACTATGCCGCGGCCTTGCTCCACTCGGGATTCGATCACCACGCCCGAGGCTCTTCCCTCGTCCGGCGCCTTGAGATCAAGCATCTCCGCCTGCAAGAGGATCATCTCCAGCAGGTGGTCCACGTTGTCGCCCTTCTTGGCCGAGACCGGTACCATCAGCACGTTTCCGCCCCAATCGTCCGGCGTCAGGCCGTTGGACGCCAACTCCTGCTTGACCCGGTCAACGTTGGCGTCGGGAAGGTCGATCTTGTTGATCGCGACAATGATGGGAACGTCCGCGGCCTTGGCGTGGTCGATGGCCTCGACGGTCTGAGGCATCACCCGCTCGTTCGCGGCGACCACCAGCACCACAATGTCCGTGGCCTGGGCGCCCCTTGCCCTCATCGCGGTGAAGGCCTCGTGGCCGGGCGTGTCCAGAAAAGTGATCCTGCCCCCGGCGGTCTCCACTTCGTACGCCCCGATGTGCTGGGTTATGCCCCCCGACTCGCCGGCCACCACATTGCTCCTGCGGACGTAGTCCAGGAGCGACGTCTTGCCGTGGTCTACGTGGCCCATGATGGTCACCACCGGGTGCCGCCTGGTCCGAGCAGTCTCTTCGGCTTCGGAGACCTCGGCCCCGTACTCCTTGACGAACTCGACCCCGTAATCGAACTCGTCGGCTATGGCCTCGATGGTGTCCGAGTCAAGCCGCTGGTTGATGGTTGCCATCACGCCCATTCTGATGCAACAGGCAACCACGTCGGCCGGCTTCACCCCCAGGACCGACGCCAGCTCGCCCACCGAAATGAACTCGGTCACCCGGACCACCTTGGCTTCGCCTTCGATTGTCTCCTCGCCCTCGGCGGCCTTGCGCTTGTGCCTTCTGGCCCTCTTGCCCTCGAGCCCGGCCAGAGTCTTCCTTACGGTCTCCTTGACGGATTTCTCGTTGACCCGCCGGCGCATTCCCACTCGCTTGGGCGGTTCGGCGACCTTGGCCTCCTGCTTCGGCTTGGCCGGAGGCTCCTGGATGATCTCCTTCTTCCTGGCCTCTTCCTTCTTTACCTCTTCCTTCTCGTGCCGGAGCTTCTCGCCCACGGCGGTCACGGTCTGGTCGTCGATCGCGCTCATGTGGCTCTTGACCGAAAGGCCCATACCTCTGAGCATCTCAAGGAGAGCCTCACTCGAGAGGTTAAAATCGCGGGCCACCTGGTAAACTCTCTTCCTAGCCAATGACACCACCTCCACTTGCTCCGCGGGATACCCTCCGGGAATCGTCTCCGCCGCGTCCGCCCTTCTCACCCGTAACGGCATCCCTCAAAGCGGCAAGTGCTCCTTCGCCTGCGCCGTCGCCCGTCAGGCCTCTGATGCTCCTTCTCCTGAGCGCCTTCTCAAGGCAGCCGGGACTCCTGCAAATGTACGTCCCACGGCCGTCCACGTTGCCGACAGTCAATCCCCCACCGCTCAGCACGAACCGTACCAGCTCAGGCTTGGGGCGCCTGTCGCGGCAGCCCACGCAGGTTCTGATGGCGACGTGGTTCCTTCTCAAGCCTGCACCCCCGGTGAACCCCCTTCGGGTGTGGTTTGCGGGGCATCGGCGGCCGGCCCACCGTCAGCGACATCGTCGTCCGCGGCGACCTCGCCCTCCATCGCTTCCACAGGCTTCGCCCCCTGCCTACCGTCCTTGACCTCGGTGATCGCCTGCCTTGCGGCCGCGATTATGGCCGCGGCCGCCGGGCTCCCCAGGCCCTCGATGGCGGCAAGATCGCCCTCGCCTGCCGCGCTCAGATCCTGGGCGCTCTGGTAGCCCGCCTCGACCAGCCTGGCCTTCACGTCCTCGTCGATCCCGGAAATCCCCGAGATCGGTACCTTGGCCACCTTCTGGAATTCAAGCCGCTCGTTGTACTGGGACTGGTTTATCAGATCTATCTTCAGATTGGTCAACTTGGCCGCAAGCCGCGCGTTCTGACCGCCCTTGCCTATTGCAAGAGACAGCTGGTCGTCCGCGACCACCACCGTGGCCTTGTTGTCCTTCTCGTCCATCTCCGCGTGCAGCACCTTGGCGGGGCTCAGGGCCCTGGTGACGAAGGCTATCGGATCGGCGCTCCACAGCACCACGTCGATCCTCTCGCCGCCCAGCTCTCTCACCACCGACTGCACCCTGGATCCCTTCATTCCCACGCACGCCCCGACCGCGTCCACCTTGTCGTCGTTCGAGACCACGGCGATCTTGGACCTGGAACCGGGTTCGCGAGCCACGGCCTTGATCTCCACTATGCCGCTCTCGATCTCCGGCACCTCCATTGTGAACAGCTTTCTCATGAAGTCATTGTGGCTTCGCGACAGCAGGACCTGGGGGCCCTTGGCCGTCCTCGACACTTCCAGGATGTACGCCCGTATCGAGTTGCCCTGCCTGAACTGCTCGCGGGGTATCTGCTCTCTCTGAGGCACGATCGCCTCGGTCTTGCCCAGGTTGACGATTATCCCGCCGCGGTCAACCTGCGTCACGCCCCCGGTGACCACTTCTCCTATCCTTCTTTCGTACTCCTTGAAGACCCTGTCTCGTTCGGCCTCGCGTATTCTCTGGATAACCACCTGCTTGGCCGCCTGGATGGCGTTCCTGCCGAAGTGCTCGGGCGGGATCTCGATCTTGATCTCCTGGCCGACCTCCGCATCGGGGAAGATCTGCCGGGCGCCGGCCAGAGCGATCTGCTGCTCCGCGTCCTCGATCTTCTCCACAACGTCCTTGAAGCAGTAGACCTGGAGCCTGCTCTGGTCCTCGCTGATCTCGGCGACGATCCTGCTTGTCGCCCCGTACTTCTTGCGGGCGGCGCTCACCAGGGCGGCCTGGAGCGTCTCAATGATCAGATTCTCATCGACGTCCTTTTCCCTGGCGATCGCCTTCAGCGCCTGGATCACTTCGAAGCTCATGTCCATAGCCTGCCACCCTGCTCTCAGATCGAGAGGTTCGCCCTGACGATGTCCGCAAGTCTGACGCGGACCGAATCACCTTGATCGGAGGAAACACAGACCAGGCCGTCCGAGAAACTCTCTATCAAGCCAACGGCCTCCTCGATCTTCCCTCCGGTCCCCTTGAACCGGACCCTTGCCTTTCGGCCGACGAATCGGGCGAAGTCGTCTTCGCTCCTGAGCCTGCGCTCCGCTCCCGGCGACGACACCTCCAGATGGTACCGCCCCGACATGAAGTCGCACCGGTCGAGTTCCGCGCCAACGGCTTTGCTGGCCCTCGCGCAGTCCTCCAGATTCACCCCTCGCTTCTGGTCGATGAAGATCCGGAGGATCTTCCTGCCGTGCGATGCTGCCAGAGCGATCTCCACCAGGTCATAGCCGAGCCCCTGCAATACAGGCAAAACGGTGTTTCTGGCTCTTTCAAGTAACTCGGCCCTGCCCACCGGAGAGCCTCCTTGCTCGTACAAACTTTAAGAGTGGGCT
>JBAQHK010000054.1:0-6752 GCA_049288275.1 bacterium
GACATCTCGGATCCCACGAGCCCCCAGATCGTCGGCAGCGTGAACACCCCGGGCTACGCCTATGGTGTGGCGGTCTCGGGGAGATACGCCTACGTCGCGGATGCGACTTCAGGTCTTCAGGTGATAGACATCACGGACCCCGCAAGTCCCCAGATTGTTGGCAGCGTGGATACTCCTGGCTATGCCTACAGCGTGGTGGTGTCGGGCAGCCACGCCTACGTCGCGGACTACTACCCCGGTCTACAGGTGATCGACATAACGGACCCAGCGCACCCCCAGATCGTCGGCAGCGCGGACACGCCTAGCTGGGCCTGGGATGTGACGGTTTCGGGAGACTACGCCTACGTCGTGGACGAATCCGACGGCCTCCAGGCGATAGACATCACCAATCCTGCGAGCCCGCAGATCGTCGGCAGCGTGGACGCACCCGGCTTCGCCCATTGTGTGGCCGTCTCGGGCAATCACGCCTGGGTCGGGGGCTACAACGGCTGTGGCCTCCAGGTGATCGACGTCACCAATCCCGCGAGCCCGCAGGCCTCAGGCAGCGTGGACACTCCAGGCTATGCCTGGGGCGTTACGGTCTCGGGGAGCCACCTCTACGTTGCGGATGAGGGTTTCGGCCTGCAGGTGATAGACATCACCGATCCCACGAGCCCGCAGATCGTCGGCAGCGTGGACACGCCGGGCTCCGCCATGGGCGTGGCCGTATCGGGGAACTACGCCTACGTCGCAGACTACAGCTCCGGACTCCAGGTTGTAAATGTCTCCAATCCCGCGAGCCCGCAGATTATAGGCAGCGTTGACACACCGGGCAACTCCTATGGAGTTGCGGTTGTGGGTAACCACGCTTACGTCGCCGACTTCGGCGTAGGCCTGCAGGTGATTGACGTCACCGATCCCGCGAGCCCCCAGATCGTGGGCAGCGTGGGCACGCCCGGGGTTGCCTGGGCGGTGGCAGTCTCCGGGACTCACGCCTACGTCGCGGACCAGGAACTTGGCATGCAGGTGATCGACATCACCAATCCCGCGAGCCCCCAGATAGTAGGTAGCGTGGACACGCCCGGCGCCGTCGTTGGTGTGGCAGTTCAGGGCGCCCACGCCTACATCACAGACCAGGACTTTGGTCTGTTTGTCATTGACATCAGCAATCCTGCGAGCCCGCAGATTGAAGGCAGCGCGAACACGCCCAGCATTGCAGTGGGTGTGGCTGTCGTGGGGGCCTACGCATACGTCGCAGACTATAACTCCGGCCTTCAGGTGATAGACGTCACCGACCCCGCGAGCCCGGTGACTATAGGCAGCGCGCCCACGCCCGGCTCCGCCTCAAATGTGGTCATCGCGGGGACCGATGTTTTCCTCGCAGAACGCGACTACGGTCTCCAGGTCTTCCCGGCGCAGTGCGATCCGTCGACTGGCGTCGGGGAAGGCGGCCGGGTCGCGTCCGGGATGATGCTGAGGATCTTCCCGAACCCAGGCTCGAGTGAGGTGACCGTAAGCTTCGCGACGCGCGCCGGGGGCAGGGTTCAGGCAAACGTGTATGACGTTGCAGGTCGCAGCGTTCGCGGCCTGTCCGACGCTGTCCTGGGTGCCGGCGGCAATCGGCTGACCTGGGACGGCAGGGACGACGGCGGCCGCGCTGTACCGTCGGGGATCTACTTCGTGCGCGTCTCGACTGCGGCTGGAAGCGCGACCGGCCGGCTTGTCGTTGTACGATGAGGGCGGTGGGGGTGGCGGAGGCTGTCAGGATCCCCGCCCAGCTTGACACCGGGCCGCGACGGTGCTAGTGTCTCCGTGGCTCCGCAGTACTCCGGCACGGGACAGGGATACCTTCAAGGAGGGCATCGTGCGCAGGTTGGTCGGAAGTGCAGCCATAGTCGTGCTTGCGTTGTGCGTGTTGCTTGCCTGGGCGCCGTCGAAGTCGTACGCGGGCATAGGCGACATGCTTAAGAAGAAGGTCGAGGACAAGGTCACCAAGAAGGTCGAGAAGAAGATAGACGAGGCGGGAGAGAAGGCTGCCGAAGACTCCACGCAGGCTGCGGAAGGAGCGGAGGGGGAGAGCGCGGAGGAAGGAGTGGCCGCGGGCGCCGCGGGCGGCACCGCGACTTCCGAGGACATGGCGCTCTATACCAAGTACGATTTCGTGCCCGGTGACAAGGTCATCTTCTACGACGACCTCTCCGGTGATGAGATCGGCGAGTTCCCGTCAAGGTGGAATCTGGACAACGGCGTATTCGAGGTGGTGAAGCAGGGTGGCGAGAACTGGATAATGTGCTCGGATCAAGGCTTCGTCCGCCCGAGGGTTGCTGCCGGGGCGCTTCCGCCCAAGTACACCGTCGAGCTGGAGTTCTATTCCAAGGGGCCGGGCCATAGGGGGCACTGGTGCGCAATCGAGTGGATGGATGCTGAAGACACGCCGTTCGCCATGTTCCAGATAACGGACGACCTCAACACGGTGCTTCGCATCAATCATGTGGACAAAGCAAGCAAGCAGCTGCCTGCTTATCTGTCCGCAGGCAAGCACACCATGCGCATAATGGCGACCACGAGCACAATCAAGTGCTACATAGACCACGAGCGGGTCGCCAACGTGCCGGCAGTCGAAGGGTTTGCCCCGGTGGGTCTCCGGGTTCACATGGACCCCTGGACCGACGAGGAAGGAAACCCCATGCTGATGCGGGGCTTCCGCTTCGCCGAGGGCGGCAAGACCTTGAAGCAGCAGCTGGATGAGACCGGTCGCATCGTCACCCACGGGATCTTGTTCGATTCCGGCTCCGACAAGATCAAGGCCGAGTCTTTCAAGACTCTGGCGGACATCGGGCAGTTGCTCACGGAGAATCCCGAGCTTCGCCTTTCGATTGAAGGCCACACCGATAGCGACGGGGCCGACGACTACAACATGGCCCTATCCCAGAAACGCGCCTCCGCGGTCAGGGCCTACCTGATGGACGCCTACAAGATTGATGCGGGCCGCCTCGAGGCCAAGGGCTTGGGTGAGACCAAACCCATGGACGTCAACACCACGCCTGAGGGCAAGGCCAACAACCGGCGGGTCGAACTGGTCAGGCTGTAGGATCGGCAGCATGACCCGGCGGTTCCGCTGCTGCGAGGCAGTCGTACGATCAGGCGTTCAGCTCGTAGGCAGAGCTTCAGAGGTTCAATACAGCGATGTCCGATCGAGAGGGCCTATTCAACTGGAGGAGGCACGCCATGGCGCGCCATGCGGATCTGCTTGCTCTGGCACTGATTGTG
This sequence comes from bacterium, assembly GCA_049288275.1. Classification (GTDB taxonomy): domain Bacteria; phylum Arandabacterota; class Arandabacteria; order Arandabacterales; family Arandabacteraceae; genus JBAQHK01. Next base: position 3,250 of record JBAQHK010000054.1, read on the forward strand.
GCTACTGCGATTGTCCTGCCTGGATGCGGCGGGGACTCCGAGGGCACAAACGAACCCTCGGATCCTGTCTGTGACATCGATGTACAGTCCCTGGCTTTCGGGTCGGTGACGGTCGGCGATAGCTCGGACCTGGTTTTCAGGATAACCAACGCCGGCGGAGGCACGCTGGCCGGAACGGTCTCGCAGGCCTGTGCGGAGTTCTCGGTAGTGGGTGAGGCCGACTACAGCCTCGGGTCCGGCGACACCGCAACCATCACCGTGCGTTTCGCTCCGACGTCGGTCGGCGCCAAGACTTGCAATGTATCGACGGGCGCTTCTTGCGCCGAGGTGGCATGCACGGGAACGGGAGACCTGGAACCCGTCTGCGATCTCAGCCTGTCGGAGCTGGACTTCGGCACGGTCTTCGTGGGCTACTTCAAGGACACCACATTCACCCTGACCAACAACGGCGGGGGCATACTTGTGGGAGAGGTCTACACCAGCCACGAGGCCTTCTCGGTCGTGGGGGTATCCGAGTTCGGACTCGGCGCGGGGCAAGCCGCGACGTTCACGATAAGGTTCGCACCGCTCTCGGACGGACTTGCCGAGTGTGAGATCGACATGGACTCCGAGTTCTGCGGCCCGATCATCTGTGCGGGCGTGGGGGAGACGCCCCAGCCTTGCTCAGTGGACCCTTCGGGGGTCAACTTCGGCAGCGTCGAGGTAGGGGAAACCACCTACGTTGAGTTCACCATCCATAATCCGGCCGGCCCCACCTTCTCGGGGACTGTGTCGTCGCCGTGCAGCGAGTTCCCGGTAGTCGGCGAGGCCGATTACAGCCTGGACTCCGGCGAGATGGCAACCTTCGCAGTGGGATTCGCTCCCGCGTCGGCCGGCGCCAAGGCATGCACACTCGATACGGGCGCGCCGGGATGCGCCGACTTCCAGTGTGCGGGGTATGGAGTGATCACGGTGCCGATCTGTCGGGTGAGCCCGGCGGTACTTCCTTTCAGTGTGGTGTTCATCGGTTCTCACCTGGACAAGACCTTCACGATCACCAACATAGGCGGCGGCACTCTCTCGGGCAGCGTGAGCGAGTCTAGCGACGACTTCAGCATCGTGAGTGGCGCGGACTACAGCCTTGCCGCTGGCGATTCCGCGGTGGTAACAGTGCGGTTTGCCCCGACCTTCGAAGGGGACATTAGCTGCACTACTTCGACCGGCGGCTCCTGCGCCGGGGTCCGGTGCGGTGGCGTGGGCGCGCGCGAGCCGGTCTGCGACATGAGCGCTACCAGCCTGGACTTCGGGACGGTGATGATAGGCAACCACAAGGATGAGACCTTCACGATAACCAACACCGGCGGGTGGTATCTCGGGGGGTTGGTCGAGCCCAGCTGCCCCGACCTCTCGGTCATCGAAGCCGACGAAGAGGGATTCGGGCTCGGCGCCGATGAATCGGTGACCTTCACTGCAAGATTCAGCCCGTCGGGGGAGGGCCGGCAGGACTGCACGATCTACCTCCACTCCGAATACTGCGGCGACATCGCCTGCACCGGCACGGGGGCCTCGGGCCCAGTCTGCGAGGTGGAGCCCGACACGCTCGACTTCGGCTTCGCAGAGGCCGGCGGGAGCGTCGATCTCGCCCTCACGATACGCAACACGGTCGGCAACACAATGACCGGCGCGGTTTCGTCGCCGTGCTCTGAGTTCTCGATTGTAGGCAGCGCGTTCTACAGCATTGATCAGGGCGATTCGGCCACCTTCACCGTCAGGTTCACCCCCGCAACCCTTGGAGTGAAAGCCTGTACCATCGAGACGGGCTCGGGGGTATGCGTTGATGTTCAAGCAACGGGCGGGGGAGCTCCTCACGGCGACTATTACGTCCACGCGTCGTCCGGCGCCGACATCAACCCTGGGACCGTCAGGGCTCCCTTCAAGACCGTCACCCACGCGGTTACCGCCGCGGGCCCGGGCAAGACCATCTGCGTCTTGCCGGGAATCTACGACGCGGCGCTCGGGGAGACCTTCCCGATCAGGCTCCAGCAGGGTCAATCGCTCCTGGGGGACGTGGCCAACAAGGGCGTGGGGCCCGATCCGACGACCATCTACGGAGCAGGCTATGCCGGTCCGGGCTGGGACGGTGACTATCTGGCGGCGCTTGTGGCCGCCGACGGGTCTTCTATCGCCGGGCTCAGGATCGGGGCTGCCTACGCCACGAAGACCCACGGCATCTACTTGGTCAACGCGATCGCAACCATCTCGGACAATACCCTCGCCTCGGTGACATCAAGCACCTATGGCGGCGTCTATGCCACCGGCGACGTGACCTCCACGATAGTGCGGAACAACTTCCTCACCGTCGCCTACGGCCTGTACAGCTACCACTGCCAGGGCGCCATGGTGGTCGAGGACAATCTCTTCGAGACTATGGCCATCCCGATCAACATAATGGGGTCGGCAAACAACACAATCATCAGGGAAAACACCTTCGTCGGCAGCGGCCAGAACGGGGTACTGGTGCAACAAGGTATTCCCGTGATTGAGGACAACACCTTCAATAACCCGGACGGCTACTCCAATTACGGAGCTGTCTCCTGCCAATCTCCGAGTTCGAATCCCAGGGTGCGGGGAAACACCTTTGCATGCGCTCGCGGTGTGCGGATTGAAAACGGGCACCCCGACTTGGGAACAGCCGGCGACCTGGGAGGGAACGGTTTCTCAGGAGTGTCGGGTGCGGCCATTTACAACATTGGAACAACTTCGGTGAGCGCCATTGGCAACACCTGGGCGCACACGCCGCCGGTCTGCGGATCGGACATCGTCATCACCGCATCCGGCTCGGTGACATGGGGGACTGGGCCGGGCCAGAGCTGCCCCTGACAGCGTATCCGCTACCCGGCGCCTCCTCCGCCTCCGCCCGCGCCGCCACCGCCTCCGCCGGATGCGCCGCCTCCGCTACCCGAGGCGCTGCTCATGGATGAGGAGGTTGTAGCGACCATCGCCGAGAAGGCCGAGCCGAAGTCAGCCGCGGAGCCTCCGCCTGCGGAGTGCGCGTACCATGAGATGTATGTCCCGCGCTGGCCCTCGGGCACCATGGCTGCCAGTTCGCCGTAGGCCTTTGAGGACAGGCCCAGGACCCCGCCGTAGACCATGTACCGGGATATCCGGCCGAGTAGGTCATGGCTCTGGAGGCTTCTGTATTGCTCCGTACTTAGATACTTCCCCACTGCCTTCCACTGGCGCGCCTTGACCTCCCCCTGCGCAGTCCGATGGGGGATCAGGAACGACAGGACCAGGATGGCCATGGCGGCCGCTCCGAGGGGCACGGCCCAGAAGCGGAAGAGAAAGCCCAGCAGCACCGTCACGGGGATGAGGGCTACGCCGAGCAGCAGGGAGTAGTACATGCCGCGGATGCTCCCCAGGTCGTACCACTGCGCGTCCCGTCCGTGGACGCCGACTGCCTTCTGCCATTGCCTGAAGAACTTGACGCAGTCCCGCCGGCTCTTCTGTATCTGGTCGAGCGT
>JBAQHK010000055.1:0-5965 GCA_049288275.1 bacterium
GAGTATGGTCTCCGGGCCGACCACGCTCTGGGCCTGCGGGACCTCCGACTTGGTCATCCTTCTCAGGATCTGGAGCTCGTCTTCGCGGGGAGGGTAATCGATCACCACCTTGAGCATGAAGCGGTCCACCTGAGCCTCGGGCAAGGGATAGGTCCCCTCCTGCTCGATCGGGTTCTGGGTGGCCATCACCAGGAAGGGCTCGGGCAACTTGAAGGTGGTGTCCCCGATCGTGACCTGCCGCTCCTGCATGGACTCCAGGAGAGCGCTCTGCACCTTGGCGGGAGCGCGGTTGATCTCGTCGGCGAGGATGAGATTGGCAAAGACCGGGCCCTTGCGCGGCTTGAAAAGGCCCTCCTTCTGATCGTAGATCAGCGTGCCCACCAAGTCGGCGGGCAGCAGGTCGGGCGTGAACTGGATTCGCTGGAACTTCGTCTGGATGGTGTCGGAGAGGGTCTTCACCGCCAGGGTCTTCGCCAGCCCCGGCACGCCCTCTATCAGCACGTGCCCCTGGCACAAGAGAGCCACCAGCAGCCGTTCGATCACCGCCTTCTGGCCCACTATCACCCGGTCGATCTGGCCCAAGATCGCCTCAACGAAGCCGCTCTCGCTTCTTATCCTCTCGTTGAGAGCGAGGATGTCCATCTGCATTTCGATCTCCTTTCCCTTTCTCCCCTCGGCAAGACTCTGGTTCCTTAACAAGTCCTTTAACAACCTGGTTCGGATACGGTTCCTACGGAAGGACTCGGCTCTTAAGGGAAAACTCTCCTGGCCTCTCTCACCGTATTCACATGAATGTCAACGACATCCTGGACATCCTCGGCGTAGCCCCCGGCGAACACCACGCACACCGGGACGCTCCGGCGCTTGCACTCCTCCAGCACAAGCGCGTCCCGCTTCCTCAAGCCCTCCTTGGTGATCGCCAGGCCCCCGAGCACGTCTCCCGCAAAGGGGTCGGCCCCGGCGAGATAGAGCACCAGGTCGGGGCGATGGCGGTCCAGGATTGAGCCCGTGACCGCGAGTTCTCTAAGATAGGTGGCGTCGTCGGCCCCGTCGGCAAGTCCGACATCCAGGTCGCTGCGTTCCTTGGGCGGGTAGTTGTTCTGCTGATGGATCGAGAAAGTGAAGACGTCGGGGTTCTCAGCGAAGATGCAGGCAGTGCCGTTTCCCTGATGCACATCGCAATCCACGATACAGGCCCGCTTGATTTGCCCGCCGCACCGGAACTTCTCGATCGCCACAGCAACGTCGTTGACGTAGCAGAAGCCCTCGGCATGGTCGGGATAGGCGTGATGATAGCCTCCCCCGATGTGGATCGAGATCCCGTCGGCGAGAGCCAGTCCGGCGGCCCCGATGGTCCCGCCGGTCGCTACAACGTAGGCCTTTACTATCTCGGCAGTGAGAGGCACCTCGGAGCGCGCGGTGCGCTCGCTCCAGCGCAGGTTGATCAGATCGCCGACGTAGGCCTTGGTGTGCACCAGCATCATCTCGCCCGCGGTGGCGGGACCGGCTGCCACCAGGTCGGCCTCGCCGGCAAGCCCTTGCTTGAGGATTGCCTCCTTCACCAGCCTGTACTTGGTGACCGGGAAGACGTGCCCATAGAGATCGACCTCGTAGGCGTCCGACCACACGAGCTTCATAGCTGAGTGCCGACCCTCAAACCGTACCTGATGAAGAGCGCCCCGACCACAACCAGAAAGACCCCGCACAGCCCAAAGACCACCTTGTACCAGTTGCCCTTGCTGTAGCTCAGGCCCAAGGAAACAAGATAAGAGACTATGGTGTACCAGGCAAGATCGGACAACACGTGGCCGGTGATGAAGGCCACGATGCCCTTTGCCCCGCTTTGCGAGGAGGCCACCACCAGGCTCGCGCCCACGCTTCCCCACCAGCCGAACCAGTATGGATTGGACAGCGTGGTCGTGATCCCGAGGACCACCGGCGTGGTGTTGCTGCGCAGACCCGCCGTGTCGGTGGCCTTCAGCTCCTCGTTGATGCGGCGCACCTTGCGGAGCATGGTGATACCCATCCACACCAGAAACCCACCGCCCACTATCGCTATCACCTTCCGGACAGTGACGTCATCCATGAAGGAGGACACACCGAGAATCAAGGCCACCGTGATCACTATCTCGGTGATGCCGTGCCCCAGGACTATAAGCGGTCCGGCCCAGGCGCCCCTGCGAGCCGCCTCCTTGACCGTGAGCGTCAAGACCGGGCCGGGCACCAGGGCGCCCGAGAAGCCGATCAGGAAGGAAGCCCAGAATATTCCAAGAAACGCAAGCATCCCAAGTCACCGCGATTGATGCAGCCCGGGCTCAGGCCGGATTGGCCTCAGACCCTGCCCGAGCGCAGTATGTTTATCAGAAGCCAGATGCCGACCAGGGCCGCGAAGCCAAAACCGGCTATGCCGAAGAGGCGCCAGACCAGCTCGCCCCGGCCCAGCACCAGCACCAGCGATGAGGCCACCACAAGAGCCGCGACCAAGAGGCTGAAGGCCAGACGGTTGCTCGCCTTCTCGATCTCCGACGTGACGCCCTCCAGCCCAACGTGCTCGAACTCGATCTTGAGCTTGCCTTCCCTGGCCTGATGAAGGATGTACGCCAGGTCGGACGGTATGGCGGACAGCTTGGATATGGTGTCTCCTATCCCACGTCCATGGCCGCCCAAGACCGCGGACAGCAGGTGCCTGCGACGCACCAGGCGGCGGACGTAAGGTTTCGCCTCCTCCATCATGCTGAACGACGGGTCGAGCAACCGGCCGACCTCTTCGTATATGGAAAGGGCCTTGCCCAGGAGCAGGAACTCGGTGCGCATCCTTATGCGGTACCGCCGCATGAAGGACACCAGCTCGCCGAAGACCTCCTTCATGTTGAGCTCGCCCAGGGTCTTGGCTGCGTACTTCTCGCTGAGGAGCATCAGCTCCTCCACGACGTCCCGGCGCTCCACGTCTTCGGGGATCATGTGGAGCTTCTCCAGGACCGCAGCCAGGCTCTCACCGCTTCCCTCGACTATTCCGATCAGGACCTCCGCCAAGTCGCCGATCTCCTGCCGCGTCAGCCTGCCCACAATCCCGAAGTCCACCACACCTATCCGGCCGTCCTCGGTGACAAAGAGGTTGCCGGGATGCGGATCGGCGTGGAAGAACCCATACTCGAAAACCTGCTTGAGGACCGCTCGTGCGCCCGCCCGGGCAAGGCCCGGCAGGTCATGTCCGGCCTGGCGCAGCTTGTCGACCTCGGAGATCTTGATCCCTTCGATAAGCTCGGTGGTGAGAATCCTCGATCCGGAGTACTGCCTGAAGACCGCGGGTATCTTTATGGTCGGATCGTCGGCGAAGTTGCGGGCGAACACCGCTATGTTGGTGGCTTCGAGACCGAAGTCGATCTCGCGCCGCGAGGATCGCTCGAACTCCCGGACCGCCCCCACCGGGTCGTACTGGCGGGCCTCAACCACGTGGGCCTCCAAGAGCGCGGCGAGATCCTTGAGGATCATGATGTCCAAGAGGAAGGTATCCTTCACCGCCGGCCGCTGGACCTTGACACAGACGCGCTCCCCGGTCTTGAGAGTGGCCAGGTGAACTTGCGCGATCGAGGCCGAGGCGAAGGGTTGGCGCTCAAACCCGGCGAATATCTCATCGGGACCGCCGCCCAGGTCGGCCCGGACGATGGCCTCCGCCTCCTCGTAGGTGAAAGGACTCACGCTGTCCTGCAGCTTGGCCAGTTCTGCCCCGTAGTCGGGGGGCAACAGGTAGGAGCGTGTGCTCAAGATCTGGCCGAACTTGATGAAGGTCGGCCCCAGCTCTTCAATCGCCAACCTCAAGCGCTCAGGACCGGCTACCTTGCTGCCGCCGGGCTTTCGCAGGAACGCCCTCATGGGGAACCCAATGTTGGCCCGCGACAGGACCTCGCCAAAGCCGTACTTGGCGAGCACGACCATGATACGCCGGAATCTGCCGACGCTCCTGAGTCTGCGCGGCATGCCCAGAGTGGCCAATCTGGTTCCCCCCGCCCGGCGCCGGGTTACTTGGTCTGGCCTTCCCGCTCGGCGAGCGTCTTCTCGAGGCGCTCGAGCCGGGCGTTGAGGTCTTGAACCTGCGCCTGGACCTTGCGCATGTCATCAATCCACTTGAACTTCTTGGAGAGCGCGTCCACCTGGTCCTCGACCATCTTCTTGACCTCGCCGGCGGCGGCCTGGGTCTTCTGCTGGATCTCCTCTATGGCCTTGGCCCTGTCTCCCGCCGCAACCTCACCCCGTTTGACGAGCTCCTCCACCATCTCCTCGGCCTTCTCCTTCGTGACCGAGGCCGCGCCAACGCCCAAAAGCATGATCCGCTTCAAGACCGACATGGAACCCACCTCCTTCGTCCAGGATCCTCTTCCTCAGCGTCTCTTCTCGCCCTCGAAGTGACCGCTACCGGCCAGTCTATCCCAGCCCGGGGACGGGTTCAAGTCAATTCAGGCTCGAGGCGGGCGGGCCGCCACCGCCGATAGCAGTCGCAATGCGGCCCCGGATGTGCTATAATTGATGTGAGTTCGCGGACAGGAGCGGATGGTTGTATGCCTCGTAACTCATTGTCATTAGTAGTGTTCACTGTGGTTCTCTTGTCTCTCCTGACACCGGGCGGCGCCCCCGTGGCGGCCGAGACTCTGAGGCCGGCCTTCCACATCGGCGGAGACCCGGACTACGACGTCGCGCCCGAGTACCAGCTGGACGCGGCGGTGGCCTCCCACGATGGGGCCTACCTTGTTGTCTGGAGCGATCCCCGGTCGGTCGGCTCCTACGACATCTATGGAGGGCGCTTCACCGAGGACGGCGCGGGCCTCGACCCATACGGCATAGCCATATCGGTGGCCACGGGCGTTCAGGAAAGGCCCGCGGTGGCCTTCGGCGCCGACGACTACCTCGTGGTATGGAAAGACGACCGAACGGGATCGTCGGACATATACGGCGCACGGGTTTCGCCCGACGGGAGCGTCCTCGACCCTTCGGGCCTTGCGGTGTCGGCGGCCGCGGGAGCCCAGGGGTACCCGGCCATCACCTGCGGTGACAGCCTGTACCTTGTGGTCTGGCTTGACACTCGGGATGGATCGCAGCACATCTGGGGATCGCGTGTGGCTCTCGACGGCACGGTGCTCGATCCCGGCGGCATAGCGATCTCGACCGCCTCGGGCGCTCAAACCTATCCGGCGGTCGCCTACGACGGCGCTAACTTCCTGGTGGTGTGGCAGGACGCGCGCGGGACTGACCTTGATGTCTACGGGGCAAGGGTGACTCCCCAGGGCGAGGTGCTGGACTCGTCGGGCATAGCGATCTCGATTGCATCGGGTGATCAGAAGGCCCCGGCCGTTGCCTGGGGCGGCGCCGCGTATCTCGTGTCCTGGGAGGACGCTCGCGGCGGAACCTACGGCGACATCTACGCAGCTCGGGTCTCGGCCACGGGCACGGTGCTGGACGCCGGCGGGATCCAGGTGTGCGGACAGGCCGCCGACCAGAGCAATGCCGCGGCGAGCTACGATGGCGCCAGGTGGCTCGTTGTGTGGAACGATCTTCGAGGAGGCAGCGTCTGGAACGTCTATGCGGCTCGCGTGGACTCCGCCGGGACGGTCCTTGACACCGACGGCTTCGCCGTGTGCACCGACTTCAGCCACCAGTTCGCTCCATCGGTGGCCTTCGCGGATTCCATCTATCTGGTGGCCTGGCACGACTCCAGGAACGGACCCAAAGACATCTACGGCATCCGGGTTCGCCCGGACGCAACCGTGGCGGGCTCGGCCACCCTGCTTTCGACGGCGGCCACCTTTCAGACCGCCCCTGCCTTGAGCTTTGACGGCACCAACTACCTGGCGGTGTGGCAGGACGCGCGGCTGGGCTCGGGAAGCGACATCTACGGGGTGCGCGTGGCGACCGACGAGACCGTGCTGGACGCCGAGGCGATCGCGGTCTCGGCCGGCGTGGAGGACGAGAC
>JBAQHK010000056.1:0-29593 GCA_049288275.1 bacterium
GCCGGGCTTGAAGAGCTCACCTTGGTCATGGAGATCGGCCCCGTGGTAGGAGAAAGCGTCTTCAAGTTCTTCAGGGAGCCCGCCAACTGCAGAATGCTGCGCGATCTCGCCTCTCGCGGCGTCGCCTGCGAGGAGCTCGGCCGGCAGCACCGAGGCCCGCTTCACGGCAAGGTATTCCTCTTCACCGGCGGTCTCACCGGTCTTGGGCGCGAGGAGGCCAAGCGCCGGGTGGAGGCCCTGGGCGGCCGCGCCGCGTCCGGGGTGAGCAAGAAGGTGGACTACCTCGTGGCCGGCGAGGACCCTGGCTCGAAGCTCGAAGACGCTCGCAGGCTGGGCATCACCATCCTCAGCGAGGCGGAATTCCGCGAGATGATCTCGCCCTGACCCGCGGCGGGCTGTCTCAACTTACTGCTTGACTTCGCCACCCGGCGGGCGCATTCTAGGCTCAAGAACTACCCAATACGCCGCGAGCCGTTTCAATACGTAATACGGACCAGGCCCGGCGGGACTCGGGCACCTACGGCTAGGGACACCGAGCCCGCAGGCAGACGAGGCCACCACATCCCCTGGGCGACCACCCATTGCATTGCTTTGGCCGGCGCAGACCGCGACCGGCCCGGAGAGGAGGACCGCCCATGCGCGAGGACTTTCTTAGGCAAGACTACAGCTCCCTGTCGGTGAAGGACCTCCTGGAGGCCCGGGAGGCCTTTCACGTGTTCCTGTCGAAGCTCGACAGCGTGGACGCTACCGCGATAGGCAGGTACCGAATCCACCGCGACGACCCGTGCGCCAAGACCGCCAATCCCAAGAAGTACAAGAGGTATGGCGCGAGCCCTGCTCGAACTCTCGCCAACACCGTGGTCAGGCAGTGGTCCTGGCCCTGCGTGCTGGTCTTCGTCAACCACTGGCTCAAGCCCACGGAGCTGGGCAAGTACCCCTACCCCGCGATCCCACGCTTTCTTCATCTGCCGGACGGCAGAACCGTGCCGACCTGTGTGGTCTTTGCGCCGCGGGCGAAGGCGGACGAGGAGCGGATCGAGCACTTCGAGTTCCCGTCGGGCCCGATCGGGGGCGGCTATCTTTGCTTCACCGAGGGCCAGGGCCGCAGGCAGTTCGGAACCCTGGGCGCGCTGGTCACACGACAGGGCCAGACCTACGCCCTCACCAGCTGTCACGTGGCGGGCGCGGCCGGCGAACCGGTCTACCGGTTGAGCAAGGGCGACAAGGACGAGATAGGAAGGTGCGACGCGTCAAGGTTGGCCAAGAGGAAGTTCTGCGAGGTCTATCCCGGCTGGCCCGGCGAGCGCAGCCTGCTCACCATGGACACCGGGCTGGTTCGGGTGGGCGACGTCGACCGGTGGTCGAGCCAGGCGTTCGGAATCGGCCAGGTCGACGGCACATTCGAAATCACCCCCAACACCGTCACCCTTGATCTGGTAGGGACTCCGGTCAGGGCCTTCGGGGCGGTGTCGGGCCCGGTCGAGGGCGAGATCTATGGTCTCTTCTATCGCTACCGCTCGGCGGGAGGCTTCGACTACGTCGCCGATCTCCTGATAGGACCCCGCGTGGATGATCCCGACAAGGAGGACGAGAGCAAGCCCCGACCCGGCGCCAAGCGGCCGCGCCTGGTGGCCAGGCCGGGAGACTCCGGCGCGATGGTCTTCATCGATCCGCCCGGGAAGAGCGCCGAGCCGAAGCAGAAGGGCAAAACCAAGCAGGTCAGGGGCAAGGCTGCGAGACTTGCCGTGGAGCCGTGGGAGGAAGCAAGAAGGCTGCTGCCCCTGGGCATCCTCTGGGGCGGTTACACCGTCAGCGGCGGTGACGGCGCGGCCCCTACCAGCCTGGGGCTGGCCACCTTCTTGAGCACGGTGTGCCGCGAGCTGGATCTTGACCTCTTGAACGACCTCAATACCGGCCACAGGGAGTACTGGGGGAAGACCGCACACTTCAAGATCGGCTACAAGTTCTGCGAGCTCTTGAAGGACTCCGCCTTGAGAAACCTCATGCTGGCCAACCAGGCCAGGATCGGCTTCGCCGACGACAAACTGTCCGGCGCTTTCAGCATCGGACGCGGCGAGTTTGTGCCTTTGGCCGACGTGCCCGATTACGTGTGGATCGGTCAGGCCAGCTACTCCACCGCCGACGGCCCGCGCAAGCACGAGCCCAAGCAGCACTTCGCCGACATCGACGTCGAGGCGGCCGACGGAGGCCCTTCGCTGCTTGACCTGTGCCGCGACGACCGCAAGACCAACCTCAGGGCCGAGGTGTGGAAGAGGTTCTTTGACGGCTTCGCCGACGCCGACTGGGGCCCGGAGGAGGGCGTGCTGCCCTTCCGCGTCGCCCAGATCTACGAAGAGATGGTCGGTTACCTGCGCGGCCGCAACCTCAAGGGCTTCGTCGGGGCCGCGGGGGTGCTGGCGCACTACGTCGCCGACGCGTCGATCCCGCTGCACATGTCCATAATGCACCACGGCAATCCGCGGCCGCCGCGCCGCGGGACCGAGGAGTACGTCGAGTGGAAGAAGTCCCGGGAGTACAAGATCCACAGCATCTTCGAGCAGACAATGTTCGAGGTCAGGGCAGCCGAGCTCCTGGCCGAGGTGGACTCCCTGCTGGCCCAGAGCCCACCCACTCGGGCCCGAGGCGCGGCGGCCGCGCGGCGCCGGAGGGGAGGCCAATTCGCGCTCGGCAAGGCGTTCGACCTGATGCTCGAGGCTTACACGATCCTCGATCCCAAGACCATAGTGGAGAGTGACGATCCCGAGCTCACGCAGAAGGAACGCGCCGAGAGACTCTACAAGGCCGTCGGATCGAAGGCCGCGGCGTGCGTAGCCGCGGGCTGCAGGACGCTGGCGGGCCTCGTGGAGTCCGCGTGGACGGAGGGCCGCGGGGGGAGATTGCTCACAGGGGCAGCCACCACCGACTTCAGCGAGGACGAAATCCAGAGGCTCTACAGGAGCTCCACATTCCTGCCGGCCAAGGATCTGGAGGGTCTTATCGCCGCGGGCTTGTAGGGGCCGCGTGAGGCCGGCCGATGGCGGCTAGATGTGTATCTCGATCACGTCCCTGTCCTGGAGGACGTAGGTCTTCTCGACCGGTTGCCCTTCGAACCGGGCGTGGCCCCAGACGCGGGCGAAGCGCAGTCGCTCGGCGAAGTCCTTGTGAATCAGGCGCGCGATCCCCATCACCGTGGTGCCCCTGGTGACCACGTAGGGCCTGAACAGGTCGGGCTTCTTGCCGGGGATCTTGGTGTAGACGCGGACCAGGGACAGCGCTTCATATATCGCCCTGCGCAGATCCTCAAGCCCCACGCCGGACTTGCAGGATGTCTCCCACACCGGCACGTCGCCGATCACCGGACCCACCAGGTCACGCACTATGCCGGCCTCGCCGAGGTCGACCTTGTTGAGGGCCAGCAAGGACTTCTTCATCACCGTCCTGTAGTCGTCGGCCCCGTCGCTCCTGGCGACGCTCTCTCCGGTGAAGACCACGCTGGCGCTCTCCATGTGCTTGAAGATCGCCTTCAGGGACCCGTCGGGATCGAGATCGTCAACGCCCACCACCAGCAGCACGAGGTCGCAATCCCTGACGATGTTGGACAGCCATCCCTCGTAGTAGGCCTCGGTTATCGGGGGCATGTCCACCATCTGAATCTGAATGTCCTCATAGGGCATCATCGCGGGCAGCGGCTTCTTGGTGGTGAAGGGATACGGACCGATCTCAGGCGTGGCGTGCGTCAGCCTGTCTATGATGCTGCTCTTGCCGGAATTGGGCGGGCCCAGCAGGACGACCTGTCCCGCGCCCTCGCGGGGCACATACTCGTTGTGGCGCTTGCCGCCGCTCTTCTTGGCGTGCTCGATTTCGTCGCTGAGCATGGCGATCTTGCGTTTGACGTCGCCCTGAAGCCTGTCGGTACCCTTGTGCTTGGGCATCACGGCGAACATCTCCCTCAGAGCCCGGAGTTTCTCCTGCGCGGTCTTGGCCTCGCGGTACTTCTTCTCGGCCTCAAGGTACTGCGGAGTCAGATTCGCCGGCATGTCAACTCACCTTGTCAGGGTCATGTCCCCAAAGTTCCGGTCCCGGGACCTTCGGAGAGAGCATATCGCGATCGGGCCCGTCATTCAACAGGCAGGGCGCCCGCAGAATGCCGGCGGGGCGCCCGCCCAAACACCCCTTGCCCGGCCTCCGGCCACCCGGTATAATCACTTGGTTTGGCGTGTCAGAGTTAGGTTCTGGCCCAGGTACATTCCCCTGACGTTGAAAGGAGCACCAGATGGCGCGACGCGGTTTGAAGCTCTCCCTGCCGGCAGCGGCGCTGGCGGCGCTGGCGATCGCGGCAGCCGTGATCACCGCTCCCGGGTCCGCGGGCTCACAGACTCTGGAAGACAAGGTCAAGACCTTCACGCTGGCCAACGGCATGCGTTTCATCGTGGTCGAGAGGCACGTTGCGCCGGTCTTCTTCTCGGCCATCGGCTTCAACGTGGGGAGCATCAACGAATGGGACGGCATCACCGGGATCTCCCACATCCTCGAGCACATGATGTTCAAGGGAACCACAACCATAGGCACCGTGAACTACGCCAGGGAGAAGAAGTACCTTGACCGGGAAGACGGCATCGCGGCCTCCATCACCGCGATCCGGCGCAGCGTAGGCAACTGGCGGATAGAGATCTTCGATGACTTCGCTCGAGACCTTGTGGCGTCCCTGCCCGACGAGACCAAGCAGCGGATCGGCAGCGACAGGACCGCCGAATTGGAGACCCTGGTCTCGATCCTGGAGTCCCGGAAGCAACTTCCCGAGGAGGCGGCTCAGTACCCCTCCCTGCTCGAGGACGGCGGCGTGGACTACTTCGCGAGGTTCCTGGAGCTCAAGCGAAGCCAGCTGGAGCTTGCCCGGGTGCAGGACGAGCACAAGCAGTACATAGTCAAGGAGGAGTTCTGGGACATCTACCTCAAGGAAGGCGGCAGGATGCTCAACGCCTTCACCGGAACCGACCTCACGGCCTTCATAGTCTATCTTCCGTCCAACAGGCTGGAGCTGTGGATGTCGGTCGAGTCCGACAGGCTTCAGAATCCGGTCTTCAGAGAGGCCTACCAGGAGCGCGACGTCGTCGCGGAGGAACGCAGGCTCGGAGAGAACGACCCCGACGGACGGCTGTGGGACGCCTTCACGGCGACGGCGTTCGAGGCAAGCCCCTACCGGCGGCCCATCGTCGGCTGGATGAGCGACATCCAGAACATCTCCCGCGACGACCTGGAATCCCATTTCAAGCGCTTCTACTCCCCGTCGAACGCGGTCGCCGTCATGGTCGGGGACCTGGACGCCGGAGAGGTCGAGAAGATGGCCGCCAGGTACTTCGGCCGGATCCCGGCCCAGCCGCCGGTGCCGCCGGTGGCGACGCAGGAACCCGAGCAGCAGGGCGAGAAGCGAGTGGTGCTCGAGCACACCGCCAATCCCAGGTTGCTCATAGGCTACCACATACCCGCGGCGCCCCATCCCGACTACTACCCCATTCAGGCCCTGATGGCGGTGCTGGGCCAGGGCCGCACTTCGCGGCTCTTCAAGATCTACGAGCAGCAGGAGCTGACTTCGGCTGCGCCGCAGGTCTCAAACGGCCCCGGCGACAAGCTGGACAACCTGTTGGTGATAGAGGCCGCGCCCAGGCATCCCCACACCACCGAAGAGGTAGAACAGGCCATCTATGATGAGATTGAGATCGTTAAAAGCGAGCCGCCGTCGGAACGCCAGATGCAGCGGATCAGGAACAAAATAGACGCGGCCATGGTTCGAACCCTTGGGAACAACATGGGGATTGCGTTCAACCTTGGGCTCACGGCGGTCGTCCGCGGCGACTGGAGGGCGTACCTCACGGACTACGAGAAGATAAAGCAGGTCACTCCCGAACAGGTCTCCGAGGCGGCGAGGAAGTACCTTGCGCCGCAGAACCGCACCGTGGCCACTTTGGTCCAGATCGAAGAGGAGGCCGAGGGTGAAGACTAGACCCAGGCAGGCCGGGATCGCACGTGTCGCAGGCGCCACGCTGGTCGCCGCTGCCCTGCTTCTTACCGCCGCAGGATCAGATGCCCGCGCGCCCAAGCAGATCAAGTTCCCACCGATTGAGTTCAAGACGCCGCGCGTCGACACCCTGGTCTTCGCCAACGGAATGCACGGTTACCTGATCGAGGATCACGAGATCCCGGTGGTGAACATAGTGATCAAGTTCAAGACCGGCTTTCCCCCAGCCGACAAGACCGGGCTCAACGACGTCGCCGGCTGGGCTTTGAGAAACGCCGGCACCGGAGGCTTCGCCAAGGAGACCCTGGACGACCAGCTGGAGTTCGTCGGCGCTTCGATAGAATCCTACTCGGGCAACTACGTCGGGCAGGTCTCCACCAACTTCCTGACCAAGGACACCGACATGGTGCTCGAGATGTTCGCGCAGGTGATCGCGAATCCCGCCTTCCAAGCCGACAAGATTGAGCTCAAGAAGGGATCCATGATCGAGCAGATCCGCAGGAAGGCCGACGATCCCTCCAACCTGGGCCACCGCGAGCTTTCCAAGCTGATCTACAGGAATCACCCGGCGGGCCTGGAGCCCACAGCGGCCACCGTGAGCGCGATCACGCGCGACGACCTGGCGGCCTTCCACAGCAAGTACGTGAGGCCCAACAACGCGGTGATAGGCATCTCGGGGGACATCTCCAAGCAGGAGGCCCTGGACAGGCTCACCGCCTGCCTCGCCTCGTGGCAGCCCGGCGGTGAGACCCCGTACGTTCCCGAGATGGAGTACGCGGCCGCCCCGACCGTCAACTACATCTATAAGGATCTCAACCAGGCCTACATCTGGGTGGGCCACATGAGCATCACCAGTTCCAATCCCGATCTGCCTCTGGCCAGGATCATGAACTACATCCTGGGAAGCGGCAGCTTCAGCTCCTGGATAATCAAGCGCGTGAGAAGCGATGAGGGCCTTGCCTACGACGCCGGCTCGCACTTCGGAGACAGCCCGTGGGGCTACGGCATCTTCTCGGCGTCGTGCCAGACGCGGACCGACGCCGCCATGCGAGCCCTCAAGATCATGCTCGACGAGATCGATAAGATGAGAACGGAGGGCCCGAACGAGGAGGAAGTGGCGACCGCAAGGGACGCTCACATCAACAGTCAGGTGTTCGACTACGAGTCAAGCTCCGGAGTGGCCGATCGGTTGGCGTGGTTTGACATCGCCGGCCTCCCACTGGACACACTCGAGCGCGACTTCAGGGCCTACCAGGCGGCCACGCTCGCCGACGTCAAGCGAGTTGGCAGCCAGTACCTGAGGCCCAACGATCTTACGATTCTGGTGATAGGGAATCAGGATCTCTTCGACAGGCCTCTCAGCGATTTCGGAGAGGTCAACGTTATTGAACTTGAACAGGAGGAGGTGCCCGTAGAATGAAGCACGTGAGATTGGCAGTTGCGGTCTTGCTGGTAGCGGTCCTGGCCGTGGCAGCGGCGTCCCAGGCCCAAACCAAGGACGAGGGGATCGCGAAGGTGTTGATCAAGAAGACCGAGCCGCGCACCGTGGCGGTCTGGAAACACAAGGGCCCCTACACCGACATGGCCGCGGTCGTCACCAAGCTGACCGGCGAGTTGGACAAAGGCGGCCACGCGATGGCCGGCCCGGTGATGTGCATGTTCTTGACCAACATCGAGACCACTCCTGCCCAGGATCTGCTGTGGCAGGTGATGATACCGGTGGTCAATCCGGGCGTGTTCGGCAAGGTGGAGCCCGACAAGATGGGATTCCAGTACTCCGACGCCATGTCCGTGGCCTTCACCTTCCACGTCGGGCCCTACGAGACGCTCAACGAGTCCTACAAGACCCTGTTCGACTGGGCCAAGCGCAATCAGTACAAGGTTCAGGGCTTCCCCATAGAGGTCTACTGGAACGACCCCAACAGGACCCCTAAGGAGAAGCTGGTGACCGAGATCTGGATGCCCGTGGAAGAGAAGAGGGTGCCCGGAATAGTGCGTTAGGATCGATCGGACGGTACCGGTGGGGCTTCTCGCCGGCAGCGCGGGCCCTCCAGCCTGGGGCCCGCGAAGGCGGGCAACGGCAAGCGAGCGACCTGCGCCGATCTAGCGGTAGAGCAGGTCGTCCAGCTCGCCCCGTATCACCTCGATGTCTTTGCCCGTGGCCAACGCCAGTTCCCTGACCAGGGTTCTCACCGCAGCGTTGGCAATCTCCGCCTCCCTGACGTTGAGGGACTTGCGTGTTGAGAGCCTGACCAGGTCCCGAACGGTCTCGGCCAGCTCGGCCGGATCGCCTGAGAGCACCTTTTCTTTGTAATACTGAGCGCGCTCCTTGGCCTTGGACGACATCTTGAAACTCGCCCGACTCTTCAGGATGGCGTAGATCCGTCTGGACTGCCCTTTGGTGATCGGCTTTCTCACTTTGGTGTTTCTCAGCCGTTCCTCCGGCACCCAGACCTCCATGTGGCGCGCCGGAAAGCGAATCAGCACGCCAAGCGTCCTTCCGGTCTCCAACTTCCTGGTCTTGATCTCCAGGATCGTCCCGACGCCGTACTTGGGATAGACGATGTCCTGCCCGACCTTGAATTCCATGGCACACCCTTCCTGCCCACGCCTCATGCTCCACCTCTCACGATCATGCCCTCAACCCCCGCCCGTCAGTCCGTCTGCTTCTCCTTGAGAAGCAGCAGGTCCTCGCGCCTGAAATCCAGGCTCCTCATCGGGACCGGGATCACGATGCCCTCCTCCCGATAACGCTTGTGCAGCCGCTTTATGAATTCGTGCCTAAGGATGTAGCTGTCGCCGAATTGCTCCGCACGCAGGATCACATTGAAGTTCACGCTGAACTCGCCGAAGGCGTTGTACCTGACCAGGGGCTCGTAGGTCTTCACCCCGCCGGCGACCTCCCGAAGGACCTGCCTGGCGACGTCGCAGGTCAGGCGCTCCACTCGCTCCAGATCGCTGGCCGGGTGCACTCCCACCGGGATCACAACCGACGTCTCCTTGTCGGGGCGATCGAAGTTGGTGATCACCGCGTCCACCACCTTGGAGTTGGGCACAACTATGCAATTGTCCGAGGGAGCGAGTATGGTGGTCGAGCGCCAACCTATCCGGGTCACCCGGCCCTCCTCCCCACTGCCCAGCTTTATGTACTGGCCGATCTGAGCCGGCTTGTCGGCCACCAGCTGAATCCCCGCGAAGAAGTTGGCCAGCGTGGACTGGAGCGCCAGGGCAAGGGCAAGGCTGCCCACGCCCAGGGACGCAATCAGCGGTGTTATCGCGACGCCGGAGGTCTCCAGAATCACCAGCAGCGCAACGACCCCCACCACCGATCTGACGGCGACCTGGATTATGCCCGAGGATTGTCTGAGATAGTCGGCCTTGACGGAGTAGTGGCGCAACATCCCCTTCGCCAGGCGGTCGAGGAAGAAGGCCACCGCCGCGACCAGGGCTATCTTGGCGGCCAGACCCAGCCCCTTGTCCCAGGCCGGCGTCAGCGGCAGGAACTTGGTGAGGATGTACCCGCCGCTTACAAGGATGATCACCAGCACGGGAAGGCTCAGGGCCCCGAGGATCACGTCATCCAGGTCGGTTCGCGTCATGCGGGAGAGCCGCTTCAGCCGCGCATAACCCACTCGCATTACTACAATTAAGCCGGCAGTCCAGGCGGCAAAGAAGATGCAACCCTTAAGCCAGGGCGAAATAACCCCCACCGCCATTGGAATCAAGGAAGCTCACCTCCAAGGGTAATCTTAGCACATCCCGGCTGACTGTCAAACGAAACCCACCCGCCGGCAGCGCGGCGCAAAACCGAGTTGACTTGGCACGGCTCCCTGCATAAGATAGTTGGTCCGGCCGCGGGGAGAGCGGCCGGCCGTCGAAGTGACGCGTGATCGCAGGCCGAAGTAGTCTGGACCAGTCTGGAATCGAGGGCAGGACGTAAGATCATGCGACGAACTGCGGCCCTGGTTGTTTCGATTGTAGCGGCAGCGATTCTGGCGTTGCTGCCCCCCACGGCCTGTGCCGAGCCCGGAAACATCAGCGGCAGGGTGATCGACGCATCCACGAAAGACGCCCTGTCCTTCGCGAATGTCGTAGTGATGGGAACCAATTACGGGGCCATGTCCATGGACGACGGCTCCTTCTTCATCAAGAACGTCCCCGAGGGCACTTACTCCCTCAAGGCCTCCTACATGGGCTACGAGACGGCCCAGCAGGATTCGATCAGGGTCAGGGGATACTCCACGGCTCAGGCCGACTTCAAGCTCTTGAAGACCGTCCTCAGGACCACCGGCGAAGTGGTGATCACCGCCCGGCGGCCCATGGTCGAGGTCGACGTCCCGACCACAGTGAGGACGGTGTCCGAGGAAGACCTCAAGACCATGCCGGTCAGCAACATCGAGGACGTGGTTAGCCTTCAGGCCGGCGTGATCGAGAGCGACGACGAGATCCACATCCGGGGCGGCAGGGCGGACGAGACCCTCTACATCATCGACGGCGTCAAGATGAAGGACCTGCTGTCAGGCAAGTCATCGTTGCTCAGCGTGAGCGCGCGGTCGGTGGCCGAGATGGACGTGATAACCGGCGGATACAGCGCGGAACACGGCCAGGCGCTCTCCGGCATAGTCAACGTCAAGCTCAAGGAGGGAGGCACCTCCACCTCGGGCTACCTGGAATACACGGCGGATCACATGCCATTCAAGAAGACCGATCTGGACTACTGGAACACCGACGGCTTCGAAGCCGGGATCGACGGGCCCGAGCCCATCACCACCAAGGTGCTGCCGCAGCTGGGCATCAGGGTGCCCGGGCAGATTACCTACTTCGTCGGCATATCCGGCAACGCAACCGACACCCACCTGCCTTCGATAAGCGACCTCGCCGGGTCAAGCGGGCTCAGTTCCTCTTACGAGGACAAGTTCCTCGGCTGGAAGATCAGGTACAAGGACCTGGCTCCCAGGGCCGAAAACAACTGGCAGACTTACGGCAAGGTGACGTACAGACTATCCTCCACCAACAAGCTGGCGCTGTCCTTTACCAAGACCATCTCCATCGATCAGGGTTACAGGCGCTTCGACCCCTACGACGTCACCCGCGAGACCTCGGGCTACCAGCACTCCTGGTCGAGGAACCTGGATCACTACCTGACTTATACCGAGGACGCCAACAGCCTGGCCCTGTCGTGGAATCAGATCCTCAGCCAGAACACCTTCCACGTGCTGAAGCTGTCCCGGTTCTTCAACTGCGTTCACGGCGACGTCGGCGGCAAGAGCTGGCACGACTACGTGCAGCCCGACGATTATTCCCAGCTGGGCGACGCGGACACGCCATACTTCGTCGAGACCGGGGACGCCGACCTGTGGCACGATCGCTATACCGAGACCTACAACGTGGGATGGGACCTCACCTCGAGAATACCACCGCACCACCAGATCAAGGCCGGCCTCACCACGTCCCTCGAGAACGCCCAGTACATCATCATCAGGGAGCCGTGGGTCAGCGATCCCGACAGCCTGGGCCTCTACCACGACCTCTTCCACATCACCCCGACCCGAGGCGCCTTCTACGTCGAGGACAACGTCAATTTCGAGGGTCTGATAGGGCAGTTCGGCCTGAGATACGACTACTGGTTTCCCGGAAAGCAGGTGGAGCGCGCGATAGCCGACACCACGGTGCTGGCGATAACCCGGACAACCCGGGACAATTTCTACAAGGACACCCGCGAGATCTTCGGCCGGCGCTTCAAGGCCCACCTGAGCCCCAGGGTGGCGATCTCCCACCCCATAACCGACAGGGACAATCTCTTCTTCAACTACGGCCACTTCACCCAGGTGCCCAACTACATTTGGATATTCTCCAAGCTGTCGTCAATCTCCAGCGAGCTCTTCCCCCTGATCGGCAATCCAAACTTGAACTCCGAGATCTCGGTCCAGTACGAGATAGGGGCGCGCCACCAGTTCACCGAGACCGTGGCCGCCAACTTCACCATCTTCTACAAGGACATCTACGACTACCCGACATCCACCAGTTTCGAGAAGCCGGGGGTCGGCCAGATGTTCATATACCGCAACATGGACTACGCCCGCTCGCGAGGAATCGAAATCGAGGTCAAGAAGAAGATAAGCAGGCTGTGGGGCGGCGTCCTGGTCTACACCTACTCCCTGGCCACGGGCAAGAGCTCCGATCCCAACACCCTGAAGTTGATTCAGGAGCAGGGGGGCGACATCGGAACCCGCGAGGCCAGCCTGGCGGAGGAGTATCTGTGGTGGAACAGGCCGCACAAGATCAACCTGACGCTGCAGATGCGGATGCCCGAGGGCGAGAAGCGGAAGTTGTGGGGGATCCAGATGCCGGGCGATTGGGACGCGACCGTGCAGTGGCTCATACAGAGCGGCAAGCCTTACACACCGACCCTGGACGGCAGGGAGATCGCCAAGCGCTACTCGGCCAACGGGCCCTGGGACAACGTTATTGACCTCAAGATGACCAAGCACTTCGGCAAGGGCTCCCCCAAGACCAAGGTGTTCCTGGAGGTCGACAACCTCTTCAATCGCAGGACCGTGCGCTCCATTGACTCCGAGACCGGGGAAGCCCCCGTTCCCGGCAAGGGCAGCTACGATGATCAGAGCGGGGACGACCCGTATGTCATATACATGTTGAGCGACCCCAGCAGGTTCGGCGCGCCGAGGAGCGCCAAGCTCGGGCTGGGCCTGGAGTGGTGACGGCGATGGCGGCGAGGGAGAGAGAAGTGATGCTGTCCGGGCGGGCCTGCGTCGCCGCGGCGGCTCTGGCGGCCCTGGCACTTGCGATCCTGGGCCCGGCCGGCGCGGCCGAGGCCAAGACCAGCCTCGGGGGCCAGCGAGTGGGAACCTCGTCGGGCGCGTTCCTCAGGATCGGCCTGGGCGCAAGACCGGCCGCGATGGCCGGCGCCTTCGTCGCGATCTGCAACGACGTCACGGCCTGCGCCTGGAATCCCGCGGGGCTTGTTCATCTTGAGGCCAGCCAGGTTGCCCTGAGTCACATTTCCTGGCCGGCCGACATAAGCTACAGCCATGCCTGCTACGGCATCCCGGTGCGATCATTGGACGGAGCCGTGGCGCTCCAGTTCGGCTCGCTTTCGGCGGACCTTGTGGAGACCCAGGAGTACTATCCCTACGGGACCGGCAGGGAATTCACGTTTTCCGATTGGCTCTTCGGGGTGTCGGTGGCCAAGCGATTCACCGACAAGTTTTCGGGTGGCATCGCCGCCAAGTACGTGAGAGAGGACCTGGGCGTCGAGGTCGGCGGGCCCACCACCAATGCCCTGGTGTTGGACGCCGGCACTCAGTACAAGATCGGTCCCAGGAACCTCCATCTCGCGGTCGCCCTGATGAATTTCGGCCCCGACATGACCCCCGGCGGCAGCTACACCAAGCGCACCACGGCCGGAACGGCGGATGCCGAGTACCAGGGCTACGCGCCGGCGACGGAATTCAAGTTCGGAGTGGCCTTCTCGCCCGTGACCACCGCGAGTCTGGAGTCGGTGGTGGATGTGGAGCTCTGCCACCCCGCGGACAACGAGGAGACCATCCGGATTGGGGGCGAGGCGGTGGTGATGGGCACCCTGGCCGTGCGCGGCGGGCACGACCTCAACGCCGACGAGCTCAAGACCAGTTTCGGCGTGGGTTTGAAGACCGACATCCTTCGCCGCTCGACGTCGCTCGACTACGGCGTGACGCTGAGCGAGCATCTGGGCACGGTGCACAGGGTCTCGCTCACCGTTGATCTGGGATCGGGCGCCGGGCAGGCCGACGACGCCGGGGCGCAATGAGGAAGAAGATGACTCCTGAGAAGATTCGAACAGTCCCGCCTCGAGCTGCTGCGGCTCTTGCAGCGGCCTGCGCGGTGTGTGCGGCAGTCTGCGCGCTGGGCCTGGCCCTTGTCGCCGGGTGCGGCGGCAAGTACGAGAAGCCGGTGGAGCTCAGCCGCACCATAACCATGGGCGAGTACTCCTACCTTCCCGCTTTCAGGGGATTCGAGAACGCGACATCGCTTTCGGTGAGCGGCGGGTCCCTCTACGTGGCCTTCGCCGACACCCTGGCGGAGCCTCCGTCGGGAACCGTCAAAGCCTACTTCAGCGGCGGCGAGCCGATACCCGAGAACCTGGTCCGGCCCTTCACCGGTCTCCAGAGGCCGACTGTGGTAGGCGCCGGCAAGCGGACGATCGCCGTGGCCGACCGTGCCGACAAGATCTACGTCAGGACGTACGGCTTGAGCGGGGGCGCCCCGACGGTCTCGTTCACCGACCCTGACTGGAGCCAGGTCAGCGGACTCGCGGTGGACGACAGCGGCAACATCTACGTCGCCGACGCCGCCCGCAACTTCGTCAGGGCCTACAAGCCCGACGGCAGGAAGCTCTTCCAGGTGGACTTGGCCGACAGCGGCTTCGGCTTCGGTCACGTGATGCGGCCCACGGGGATCGCCGTGGACGGCTCGACCCTGCTGATTTCAGAAGCCGACGCCGAGAAGGCGCAGGTGCAGCGAATCCGCACCGACCAGCCGCAGACAGGAGTGCCGTTCTCCGCGACCGTGCCGTTCATAATATTCTTCACCGACGAGGACGGCAACGACGTGCTGCTGGTCTCCCCTGCGGGCGTCGCCGCCGGCAGAGAGGGCAGCGTCTTCATTCTGGACCGGGGTCTGGGCCAGATACTCCGGTTCGATGCCCAGGGCGACTTCGTCACCGTTGTGAACTCGGCGGCCTCGGGCGGACCGTCGAACCTGGCCGACGCGGTGTCGATCGACACGTACAACCGCCCGGGCAGCGCGGCCAGCATCTACGTCCTGGACGCAGCCAGAGGCCTAATTCACAGATGGGACCCCAAGAATGAGCAAGGCTAGAGCGACCACTCCCGGATTGACGGCACTCGCCATGCTGGCAGCGTTGGCGATAGTGCCGGCGTGCCTGCCGGCCGCGGTCACCGCGGCGCCCGCCGACAGAAGCGCGCCCGACACGGAGGAAGGCGCCCCGTTGTCTCCCGCGGAGCTGGCGGCCTATCTGCAGCGCCAGACCGACGGCAACGCCCTGGGGCTGGTGCTCACCAACTACGGCTTCTTCGGCAACAACCTGGTCACGCGCTCGCCCTCGATGGAGTACCCGCTGGGGTCGCAGGTGGAACACCTGGTGAGAGCGAGCCTTTGGGTTGGCGCCATCAACGCCGACGGAGTGCCGGTGGTCTCCACCGGCTGCGTGTCGGGCACGTGGGGCGGCGGCTCGGCGAGCGCCACCGAGTTTAATCCCACAGACAAGATCAGGGAGAGATCGACGCTGATCACCAGCCGCGCCTACTCCAGGAAGGCAGTCAGCGAGCAGGACTTCCTGTCGAGCTACCGGGACTATGGGCCGATCAAACCCTCCAACAGGGGAAAGGCTCTGACGGTCAGCGTTTCCCAGACCTCCTATCTTTGGAGTTACGGCTTTGCCGAGGCCTTCGTTATCGTGAGCTTCACCATCAAGAACCAGGGCGAAGGCATCCTGCGCGATCTGTGCCTGGGCATCTACGCGGAGCTGCTGAGCGGCTGGAAGGGCGCCTACAACACCTGGCTGCCGCCTTCGGGCTCCTGGTTCCGCAAGAAGATGCTGGAGTACTTCCCCGACCAGAGGATGGTGGGCGAGCACCACTACACCTATCAGGCGGGCACGGCTCCGTCCTGGGGCGCCTTTGCACTGCTGGGGACCAGGGGCCAGGGCGTCCCTCCCATCAACGAGGTTCCGGTCACCTTCAACTGGTGGAACTGGGACGAAGAGCGCGGCGATCCGGACAAGTACACCGACGAGTACCGCCTGAGACTGCTGAAGACCAGCCTGAGCCCGGACGTCTCGGAAATAAGACCCGAGGAGAGCGACCCGGTGGAGCTGGTCTCTGCCGGCCCGTTCCCGGAGATGGTCTCGGGCGACAGCATAGTGTTCGTCTGCGCTTTCCTGGGAGGCATGGACCGCGCCAGCCTGATCGAGAACGTCAAGTGGGCCCAGCGCGCCTTCGACAACAGCTACGTGCTGCCGGCGCCGCCGCAACCAGCCAGGTTCAAGGTCATTCCGACCAGCGGCTCAATAGACCTCTACTGGGACGACAGCCCCGAGAGCACGCTCGATCCATTCTACAAGGTCCCCGACTTCGAAGGTTACCGGGTCTACATCACCCGGCAAGAGGGAGCGACCTCCGACGACTTCAAGCTGGTGCGCGACGTCGATATCATCGACACCCTGGGCTACGACACCGGCTTCGATGACATCCGGGAGGCCAACCTCATCGATACCACTCTCTACTCCTACCACCTGACGATTCCCAGCCTCAAAGACGGCTTCCGGTACTGGGTGTCGCTGACCTCCTACGACAAGGGCATGCCCGACCAGGGCGTGGAGAGCATGCAAAGCGGCGTCCTGGCGACCAGGGTGCTGGCAATACCCGGGCCAGGCGCCGGTGCGGCCGAGAAGGTCCACGTGTTTCCAAACCCCTACCGGGGCGAGGCGGCCTGGGACGGCACCCGAGATCGCGAGAAGTACATCTGGTTCGTCAACTTGCCCGGCAGGGCCACCATACGGGTGTTCACGCTCGCGGGAGACTTGGTGAAGACCATCGACTTCGACGCGAGCACTTACAAGGGTGAGGATGTGCAGGGCCTGAAGACCGGCACCGAACGTACGGTGGAGCTGTCCGGCGGCATCTGCGCCTGGGACTTGATATCGGACCGGGACCAGGCGGTCGCGACCGGGCTGTACATATTCTCCGTGGACGACTGGGAGACCGGCGAATCCCAAGTCGGAAAGATGATGGTGATTCGATGAGAACCGCGAGATCGACGCTGGTTGCGCTGGCGGCCGCGGCGACGGCGGCCGCGATGATCTCAGGATGCGCCAAGGAGGAGAAGTTGGCCGTTCCCAACCTCCTTCCCGAGACCTTCCTGGCGGTGGGCGACAGCGTGCGCAACCCGACCGCCTACTCCCAGGTGCTGACCTGGTGGGGCGAGGACAAAGACGGCGAAGTCGCGGGCTACGAGTACCGCTGGTTCATCGACCCGAGCGAGGGCAGCTGCAGGCTGGACACCAACTGGGTGCGCACCGCCGAGACGTCCCTGACTTTTGACCTCCCCGTAACCCGGGGCCAGAGCTATCACAGGTTCGAGGTGCGCTCGATCGACAACGATGAGGCAAGGGACTCCAGCGCCTGCAAGGTGACCCTGCCGGTGACCAATGCCCCCCCGGTGGTGGTCCTTGATCCCGACTTCAGCCTCCCCGACACCACGATAGGCGCTTTCCTGGTCAAGTGGCAAGGGAGCGACCCCAACGGCGACAACACTCTGACCCGGTACCGGGTGTGGCTTGATGAGAGCGCCGATGCGGCGCAGGACATCACTCCTCCCGACACCGTGGCCACCTTCGGTCCCGACGATTTCGCCGGGCGCTTTGGCTGGAGGACTTTCAATCTGATAGCCATCGATTCCGGCTGCGACACCAGCGAAGTGCTTACCCACACCTGGTTCGTCAAGGAGCCCACGGGACAGATCCTCCTGGTGGACGACCTCAGGACGGCGGATCAGGGCGAGACCGCCGAGAAGATCACTGACAGGTTTTACCGGACCGGCCTGGACTCTCTAAGCGAGGCCAACGGCAGGGCCTACTCGGTGCTCAATATCGAGCGCTACGGCGGCGAGCTCTCGGCCCACAACCTGCCCGGCCTCTTCGGCGCGTTCGACCTGGTGATATGGTACAACGACCCCAACAAGACGGCCTCCGCGAGGCTCGCGGCGGCCCAGGGCGATCTGATGGACTATCTCGAGGGCGGCGGGCGGTTGATGCTCTCCAGCCTGGCCGCGCTGGGATCGGGCGGGGCGCTTCAGGATTCGCTCTGGCCCGAGGTCCTGGGAGTCGACTCGATTCTGGTGAGAAACGGCTCCACCAACTTGGATTGCAGAAACTGGGCGCTCTGGGGCAACGGGGCCGTAGGGCTCGACAGCCTCAAGGTCGTGGGCATCTGGACCGGTCTCGAGTGCATGCTGCCCGACCCGGCAGC
This sequence comes from bacterium, assembly GCA_049288275.1. GTDB lineage: Bacteria > Arandabacterota > Arandabacteria > Arandabacterales > Arandabacteraceae > JBAQHK01. Next base: position 18,064 of record JBAQHK010000056.1, read on the forward strand.
GACCGAACTCTACCACATCAACCCCGGCACCGCCGGCGGCTTCCAGACCGTTCCCTACTACCTGGCGATCCTCAACTCCTGGCAGGCTGCCCGAACCGCGCTGGTGACCTTCCCCATCAGCCGCAGCGATTACTACGGCAACGCCCGCGTGGAGTATTGCAAGATCGTCGAGCTGCTGCTACAATAGCGGCCCAAGGGGGTACGACATATGTCCAAGAAGGCCTGCCTGATAGTGATCCTCGCGACCGGCCTGGTGTGGGGCCTCACCGAGATCTTTGTGGGCGACCTCTTCTACAAGCTCCACATACCGTTTCGTTCCGGGAGCATGACCGCCCTGGGCATGGCGTTGCTGGTCATGTCGCGCACGGTCCTGGACCGGCCCGGCACCTCCATCGCGGCGGCGCTGCTGGCCGGGGCGATAAGATGCCTGGTGCCAAAGGTCTACATATGCCACTTCGTGGCCATAGCCATAGAGGGTTGCGCCTTCGACATCGGCTGGTCCCTGTTGCGGGCCGGTGAGCGGCAGACCCTGAGGCGCGCCTGGCTTTCGGGGGCGGTCGCGATCTACGCCGGCTTCTTCGCCTTCGGCCTCGCCAGTCTCTACATCTTCAAGTTCGGCAAGTGGGTCGCGGGCGGCTGGGAAGGCGTGGGCCTGTACACCCTGAGGTCCGGCAGCTTCGGCCTGGGGCTGTTCATCGTGCTCACACCCCTGGCTCTCAGGGCGGGCAAGGCCATGGCCGCCCTGGCGCCCAAGTTGACTTACCACCGAGCGCACATCCGCAGGGATTAGCAGACCGGCCGTTGGGCCGCGGGGCTTACGCCGGGCCCGCGCAGGACTGACGCGGGCTTCAATCGATGACCAGGACTCCCTTGTTTCGCTTCAGGTGAACCGGCTCACGCGGCGCTTGGGCCATTGCCGCCACCAGCTCCATGCCCCACAGGATTATCGCCGACGAGCAGTACACCCAGGTCAGCAATACTATCACGCCGCCGATCGAACCGTAGGCGCTGGTAAACCTGGTCATGCCGATGTACCCCAAGAAGGCGTTCTTGGCTATTTCCCAGGTGAGCGAGACCACGGCGGCCCCCAAGAGCACCTTGCGCTTGGGGACGCTCCGCGGAGTTGTGAGCAGATAGACCGTGGCGAAGGTTATGAACGACAGGGCGTAGGGTATGGCCAGCCGTACGGCGGTCAGGGCGCGGCCCATGTCGAACACCGACTGACGCGCAAGCCGCTCCAGGAACATGGGAAGGAAGAGCGATCCTATGAGCATGAGTGCCGCCACGCCCACCAGCAGCAGGGCCACCAGCTGTCGCAGCAGCACGTCCTTCCAGCCCTTCCTGCCCCAGATTATCGAGGCGCTGAGGGCGAGAGTGTTGAAGACGCTTCTTGCGCCCCAGACGAGGGCCACAAGCCCAATTCCCCAGGCGAGAGGCTTGGTCTGGCCCACCGAACGGACCCAGCTCATCACGATGTTGGCCCCGACCGGGGTAAGGTTGGCGACCAGCTTGGCCATCCTGACGGTGGCCTCCTCGGAGGAGCCGGCGACCGTGGCGAATATGGACACCGTGAGCAGCACCAGCGGGAAGAAGGAGAACATGGCGTAGAAGCTTATGGAGGCGCTCAGGGCCAGGCAATTGTGGGCAACATAGTGCGCTATGCTGTCCTTTAACACCTTCATGGCCCGTTTAAGGATGTGCATTATTCCCGCCCCGGTGGCAAGAAGCTCGCACAGTTTGAGCCCGCAGGCAACAGATTTCCGATCGCCTTGATTTCACTTGAAGTTGCGGCCCGCCCGGGGTATAATGAAGGCCGACAATGGTGAGTTATGACCGCCGCCCGAGGCGGCAAAGGGGGTTTCCAGTCCACGGAGGTGATGCACGGGTCAGAGGATAGAGGCTGCGTAGTAGGCTTTTCGTCTCCGTAGAGAAGGGAGGAGTTCCAATGAAGCAGGTAGTGCTATTGGCCACAGTCGTGCTCTTGGCTTCGCTCGCGCTGGCCCCTCAGGCAGGGGCGGTGCTTCACGAGTGCACGGTTTATGACATCCAGATGGGCATGATACCGGTCGGCGACAGCGTTCATGTCGACAGCGTGATAGTGACCGCGATCGACGCGAAACCCACAACCTACGGGATCACCGTCCAGGAGATTCCTGGCGGACCCTACAGCGGCGTCCTGGCGTACATGGGCGGCCAGAGGCCGGACACCGTCGGTGGCGTCGGGCTGGCCTGCGGTGACCTGGTTACGGTGGTGGGGAGAATTGCCGAGTACGCCGCGGGTTCGGCCTCAGGCACCCTGACCGAGATCGACTGGGTACACGTCACTCTAGTTCAGGAGGACTACGGCGAGCTCAGCCCGCAGCTTATGACCTGCAGGGACATCGGTCTTTACGTCACCGACTCCCTGTGCGCCGAGCAGTGGGAGAGCGTGTGGCTCGCGGTTGACACCGTGAGGGTAACCGCGCATCTGACCAACGGAGAGATGAGAGTGGTTGAGGCCCACACCCACAACGGGGTCTGCAACAAGGACACTCTCACCATCGACGACAAGCTGATTACCGATATGCCTCGGCCCAACGTGGGCGACAGCCTGGCGCTGATAAAGGGGGTCTTGTGGTGGGAGTACGATACCTACCGGCTGTGCCCCCGGAGCGTAGACGACATGGTCTACATCGGCGATCCGCCCGGTCCCAACATGACGGTCGCCTACCCGGTGGAGACCAACAAGATCGACGTGCGATTTGATCAGCCGATGGATACGCTTACCGCCGAGGATCCTGACAACTACGGGCTCTCGAGCGGGACGGCGATCCTCTCGGCCAGTCTTGACGTCAACGACGGCAGGCTGATCCATCTGACAACGAACACGATGCCGACCACTCAGCTGGACGTGCTGTCGGCCTTCTACACCATCGAGTCGGCCTTCGGCGTCCCGATGGACAGCACGCAGACCTATACGTTCCGCGCAGGCATCTGCCCGATCAGCTTCGTTCAGACTCCCGCCAACGGGGATACCTCGCAGTGCAACGGCCAGCAGGTCACGGTGACCGGCATAGTGTCGACCGCGACCACGGCCTTCGGCGGCGAGTACTTCGTCCAGAAGAGGTCCGGTGGCGCGGGCAATGGCATCTACATCTACCAGTTCACCAACACCTTCAGCGCAGGGGACAGCGTGGTGGTCTCGGGAGTGGTCCAGGAGTACTACAACATGACCGAGATGTCGGGGATCGACTACCAGAAGAGGATCCCTGTGGCGGCGCCGGTCAAGATCACCAAGGTCACCCCGGCTACCATCAAGAACAGCTCTCCGACGGCCGAGGACTACGAGAGCGTCATGGTGAAGCTGGATTCGGTCTCGGTGTACTCCCTGTTTGACATTAACTACGAGTGGATGGTCGGCACGGGCACTGACAGCGTGATGATCGGAACCCATGGGGTTTACACTTACGTGCCCGGTCTGGGAAGCACCGTCAGCGTTCAGGGCCCGCTTGATTACTCCTACGGCGAATTCAAGATCCAGCCGCGCGACGACGGCGACATCACCGTCGTCACGGCCTGCACCGCCGGAGCGCCGAAGCCCGGTGAGCTCGCGCTCTCGCTCTCCCAGAACACGCCCAATCCTTTCGGTGGCGAAACCTCGATAAGGTTCACCGTGCCGGAGAAGACCCGCGTCAACCTCGCGATCTTCGACGTCACCGGAAGGCTGGTGAGTTCGGTGTATCAGCAGGAGTTGGCGGCCGGCGAGTATCACGCGACCTGGACGGGCAAGGACAGCTCGGGCTCACGGGTTAGCCCCGGCGTCTACTTCGTCAGGCTTGCGACTCCGGAGCGCAGCATCGAGAAGAAGATGGTGCTTGTGGAGTAGCCGGCCGGAAAGGCCTGTAAGCAGACCCTCTCCCCTTCGGGGGAGAGGGTTTCTATTTGGCGGCCGGCGTGGTAACATCTCGATCGGACAAGTGGCGTGACCCCTTGAAAGGAGGGTAATCGCAATGAGCCGATTCGCAGGCGCCCTTCACCGCGCCCTGCCAGGACTCAAGCCTCATATCACGGCGGCCGCAACACTGGCCCTGGTGGCGTCGCTGCTTGCCGCCTGCAGCGATGCCCTCGCTCTCACCATCACCACCCCGTCACCGATTCATTCCTACTACGAGGGTCTGCGCGGCCGGCTCCCCTTCTGGACGGCTGCCGCCCCTGACGACCCCGTGGCCGTCTGGACCAACCCCGCGCTGCTGGGAACCGGGCGCGCCCTGGGGTTCACCTATCTTCACACCCACACCAAGTCCACATTTTCAGGCGACGACGCCTTTGCGCTCTCGGTGGGCGGCCTGGGTTTCGGCGCCGAACTGATGGACCTCAGGGAGTCGGCCGGCGCGCCGCGGAGCCTGGAGGTCAACAGATACACCATCGCGTCGGGCCAGAGGCTGGCCCAGGGAGTCTACTTCGGGACCACCTACTCCTGGCACACATCCCGGATTTCGGAGCTGGACGGCGCGACGACCTGGTCGGCCGGTCTCTTGGTGCGGCCCCACAGGATGATGTCGGTCGGCGTGGTCGGGCGGGACCTCAACAGCCCAACCTACTACGGCAACAAGTTCAGGCCGATCCTGGAGGCGGCGATAGGCTTCAGGCCGGTGGACGAGCGGCTGACCATCTTCGCCGGCTACCTCGCCCGCAGGGATGAGCTCGAGGTGCGCGTGCCCGACACCAGGGAGGTGGCCGAGCGGCAACCCAAGTCCTTCTTTTCCTACGGCCTGGAGGTCGAGCCGGCCGACGGCGTGATCCTGAGGGTTGGCGGCGACCAGGACGAGAACTTCAGCGCCTCGGTGGGGCTGGAGCTCGCCAACGCCGGGATAACCTCGGTCTTCACCAGGGAGAAATCCGACAAGAACGGCAATGACACCTACGGAACCGTGGCCGTCACCGCGTCGCCCTTCTGGCGCGAGAGCGCGCTGATGCCGCGGAACGGCTACCTCGAGATCGGGATCAAGGGATCCATTGCAGAGGCGCGGCCTCCCTTTAGCCTGCTCGCGGGCGACGGGCCGACCTACACCCTGCGGGAGCTCGCCGAGAAGATCGACCGTGCCAAGCGCTCGCCGGAGATCAGGGCGATAGTGCTCAAGTGCACAGGGGTCTCCTTCAAGTTCGCGGTGTGCGACGAGCTGCGCCAGGCCCTGGCCGACTTTCGCGCCTCCGGCAAGAAGGTGGTGGCCTACACCGAGACCCCGGGCAACGGAGAATACTGCCTGGTCACCGCGGCCGATTACGTGGTGATGACACCCAACGGTTATCTCGGCCTGGTGGGGCTCAAGTCCGAGGTGCCCTTCCTCAAGGGCACCATGGACAAGCTGGGCCTTGAGGCCAAGTACACCAAGGCGGGCAAGTACAAGTCCGCGGTCGAGACGCTGACCCAGGACCAGTTCTCCGAGCCCAGCCGCGAAGCCGAAGAGGCCCTGCTGGATGACGTCTACGCCAAGCTGGTGGCCGATATTGCCGAGGGTCGCGGCATGAGCGAGGACCAGGTGCGTCTGGCCATAGACAACGGCCCCTACCTGCCCGCGGACGCCGCCGAGGCAGGCCTGGTTGACACCGTGGCCTATTGGGACGAGATCCCTGACATCGTCGAGACGGTGATGCGGGCCGGATCGCGTTCGATACCCTACAAGACCTTCGCCCAGCGGGTCTACGACAGGCCGCGGTGGGACGAGCCGCCCGCAATCGGCATAGTCTACGCCGTGGGCTCGATCACCGGCGGCGAGAACCGTCAGGAGATGTTCTTGGGCCAGATCATGGGCTCGGAGACCACGACCGAGGCGCTCAAGGCCATGAGAGAGGACAGGTCGGTCAAGGCCGTGGTGCTGAGGGTGGATAGCCCCGGCGGCCAGATGGCGGCCTCGGACCTGATAAGGCGGGAAGTGGAGCTCACCAAGAAGGAGAAGCCGGTCATAGTATCGATGGGCGGCCTTGCGGCATCCGGCGGGTACCACATCTCGTGCAGCGCCGACAAGATCCTGGCCGACGAGGCCACCTTGACCGGATCCATTGGGGTCTTCAACCTGTGGGTCCACACCCGCGGCCTCTATCAGAAGCTCGGCATCAACAAGGAGATAATGACCCGCGGAAGACACGCCGACCCCATGCCGACCTGGCGCGACGTCACCGAGGAAGACATGAGCCTGATGCAGCGCATGGTGGACCAATTCTACGGCAAGTTCGTCACCGACGTGGCCTCAGGCAGGGGCATGACCTACGAAGAGGTCGACAGCGTCGCCCAGGGCAGGGTCTGGTCCGGAAGAGCGGCTCTGAGGCTTGGGCTGGTGGACGGCATCGGTGGACTCCGGGCCGCGATAGCCCTCGCCCGCCAGGAGGCCGGCATACCCGCCGACCAGGAAGTCGACATTAAGGTGCTGCCCCGCGCCGGCGGCCTGCTGGAGGCGCTGATGTCCGGCGTCCAGACAAGAGTGCTCGGGCGCGCCGGGCAAGCCGCGCTCCCGACGCTGCCGCCCGGGCTGAAGGGTCTGCTCGAGGAGGCGGCCTACGCGGCCCAGTTCGAGGACCGGTTGCTCTATCTCATGCCCTACGAGCTGGACATCCAGTAGCCGGAGGCCACCTGCGGCCGGCGGGGATACCCGGTGCGTCTAGCGCTTGAAGTCCGACTTGTCGTTCAGCCGGCGGACAAAGGCCGCCATCAGCTTGGCGCAGTTTTCCAGGTCACCGAGGTGAATCACCTCGACCGGCGTGTGCATGTACCTGTTGGGAACGCTCAGGAGCCCGCAGGCCACGCCCGCGCGCGACTTGAAGACCGCATCCGCGTCCGTGCCGGTCCACCTGGGAGAGGCGGACATCTGGAAGGGTATCTTGCTCTCCCCGGCAACCTTCTTCAGAGCCTCCTCCACCCGCGGACTCACCGATGAGCCCCGGTCAATTATGGGCCCGAGGCCGAGCTTCACTTCTCCGTGCCGCTCCTTGGAGATCCCGGGGCTGTCGGTGGCGTTACCCACGTCGACGGCCACCGCAACGTCGGGAGCGATGCTGAAGGCGCTTGTGGCAGCACCGGCAAACGAGATCTCCTCCTGAACCGAAGAAACTCCGAAGACCGCGGCCTTGAGCCCCTTGGCGCCGGCCAGAAGCCGCAGGGCCTCGGCCACCACGAACGCTCCCATCTTGTCGTCGAATCCCCTGGCCACCGCCAGATCGCCCGAGAGGATATCAAAGCCCATGTCAAAGACTATTGGGTCCCCTATCGCGACTCGACCCAGGGCTTCCTTCTTGTCCTTGGCCCCTATGTCGATCCACAGGTCGTGCATCTTCGGGGTCTTCTTCTCGTCGTCCCGGTCCTGAAGGTGGATGGCGGTCCGCCCGACCACGCCCTTGACCGGCCCCTTGGCGGTACTTATCACGACCCGCTTGGCGGGCACGATGTTGGGATCGACGCCGCCGATCGAGCCGAAGTAGATGAAGCCCTGGTCGTTCACGTACTTCACCATGAAACCCACTTCATCGCAGTGCCCAATCAGCATCACCCGCGGGCGCCCCTTCTTGTTGAGGATGCCCACCGCGTTGCCCTGGACGTCGGACTCCACCGAGTCGACGAACTTGGAAACATAAGAGCGCCAGACCTCCTGGGCGGGACGCTCAAAGCCCGACGGGCTGGGCGTGTTGACGAATTTCTCGAGGAACCCAAGTGACTTCTTGTCCAACATGCCGCACCTCCTATTGAACTCTGACCGCAAGTACCGTGAAATCATCCTTCAAGATGCCGCCGGTGAAGGCGGCGATCTCGTCGTATATCTTCTGCACGATCTCGTGACAGGCGGAGCCGAGCATCCCCTGGGCGATCGCGCCTATTCTCTCATCGCCGAAGGGCTCGCCGCGCTCGTTTTCGGCCTCGGTCAGGCCGTCGGTGAAGAAGAGCACCACGTCCCCTGCCCTCAAGTGGACTCGCTCCTCCTCGTAGGCGGACTCCCGCGCGACCCCGAGCACAAGCCCGCCCTTGCTGAGCCGCCTCACCCCGTCGGAGGAGACCACCAGCGGATAGATGTGGCCTCCGTTGGAGTAGGTGAACACCCCGACCTTGGTGTCTAGCACCCCGTAGCAGGCCGTGACGCAGTGCTCGGGTTCCACGCTCTCCCAGATCAGGCGGTTGACCTTGGCCATGATGGTGCGTATGGAGTAGTTGTTCCTTATCTCGGCCAGAAGGCTCGCCCTGAAGCTCGCCATCACCAGGGAAGCCGGTATGCCCTTGCCAAAGACGTCGGCGATCACCAGGCCCCATTGCTCCGGGGCTATCCGGATCACATCGTAGTAGTCGCCGCTGACCTCCTCAGAGGGCAGGTTTATGGCGCTGAGTTCGTAGCCGCCTATCTGGGGCAGCTCATCCGGCAGGAAGGTCTTCTGAATCCGCCGCGCCAGGTCCAGCTCGTCCTCCAGCCGGCGCTTCTCTATCAGTTCCCCATGGAGCAGCGCCCGCTCGATCGAAATGGCCGCCTGTGAACCGAAGGCCCTGATCAAAGCCAGGTCTTCCTCGGTGAAGGCTCCCAGGCGATCGCTCTCAAGATTCAGCACGCCCACCGTCCGTTCGTCCGCACGCAGCGGCACCACGATTTCAGACCGGGTCCCTTCCCGGGAGTTGACGTAGCGTGAGTCTTTGGAAACGTCGTCTACTATGACGGGCTCGCCGTTCTTGGCAGCCCACCCCACCATACCCTCTCCAAACTTGAGCTCCACTATCTTCTCGATCGCCGGGTCGTAACCGCTGGTTGTGAGCTGGATTAGATCGAGGGTCTCGGGATGCACGATGAAGATGCCACCGGCGTCGTACTTGACCACCTGCTTGAGGCAGTCCAGGATCAGGTTCAGGACCTCGCCGAGGTCGAGCGACGAGCTTATCCTCACGCCCACCTCGTAGAGCAGCTGCCGCTGCTTGGCCTCTTTGCGGGAGATCTGGTAGAAGCCCGCGTTGTCCAGGGCGATCGCGACCTGCTCGGCGAGCGCGCCCAACACCTCCAGATCGCGGTCTCCGAACTCGCCCGACTTGCGGTTGACCGCCTCGATCGCCCCCCGCACCTCGCCCCCGCGCATCAGAGGCACGCCGAGCGAGCTGCGCTTGGGGGCTTGCCCCGCCACTTCAGCCGAGTCCGGGTAGCGGCCGAGCTCCGCGGCGTCGTTGGCCACCAGCGGCTTGCCCGAGGCCACCACCGTCCCGATCACGCCCTCGCCCTTCGCCAGATCCAGGCCGGCCACCTCGGCGCCAGCTCTGCCCAGCCAAAGCAGGATCCGGATGCGGTTTCCCTTTTCGTCCAGCTTTCCCAGGGAGCAGGTTTCGCAATCCACGGACACCTCCACCAGGTCGGAGATCAGCCCCAGCAGCGCGTCCAGGTCGAGCGTGGAATTCAGGGTCTTGCTCGCCTCGACCAGAAACTCAAGCGAATCCTTGTCCATCCGTAACCACTCTCCCGGAAGCAACCTGCGCGAACTAAACTCCCTTTGCGGAGCCGGCGTCCTGAGTGTAAGAACCTACCACACCCCGCGACCACAGACAAGACCGATCCCCCCCACAGCCCAAGCATAGCGATCGGCTCGATTCTGATGATGTATCCGCCCCGTGCCAAGGTCCGCTATGAGGTGAAAAAAGCTCTTGCGATCATGGGAATATGCCCATATACTAATATGACTAAGGCGACAGGGAGGTGACGTTGGAAGCTAGACCAGCTCGACAGCACGATCGGTACAAGGAGCAAGCGCGGATCCTCAAGGCGCTGGCTAACGAGACCAGGCTCAGGATAATCGACCGCTTGGGTAGGGGCGAATGCCACGTAGGGGAACTGGTCAGGGCGATCGGGGCGGACCAATCCACCGTCTCGAAACACCTCGCCATCTTGCGGAGCGTGGGCGTTGTCGATGACGAACGCCAGGGCAATATGGTGCTCTACAGGCTGCTTACTCCGTGTGTCATCAACTTCTTCTCCTGCGCGTCGCAGGTCCTAAAGGAGCGCAAGTAGGTGGAGGCCGCCGGCCCAGACCAAACCGGGCCCAGTGCCCCTATACCACGAGGATTGGTATGCCATCAAGAACTGAACTGAAGAACCTCGCATTGATCTTGGCGGTCTTTCTTGCCTTCTTCTATCTGCCGCTGGGCGGGCCGCGTTTTCAGACCTCTCTTTACGAGGCGCTGGCCCTCGCCAAGTGGTACGCGCGCGAGCACGTGATGCTCTGCCTTGTTCCGGCCTTCTTCATTGCCGGGGCCATATCCTGCTTCATCTCCCAGGCGTCGGTGCTGAGATACCTGGGTCCCAACGCCAAGAAGGTGCTGGCCTACGGCGTGGCCTCGGTTTCGGGGTCCATACTCGCGGTCTGTAGCTGTACGGTCCTGCCCCTGTTTGCCGGCATCTACAAGCGGGGGGCCGGCCTCGGTCCTGCGTGCGCGTTCCTGTACTCGGGCCCCGCCATCAACATACTGGCCATAGTGCTCACGGCGAAGGTCCTGGGGCCGGCCCTGGGTATCGGAAGGGCCGTCGGCGCGATCACTTTCAGCGTGGTCGTCGGCCTGGCCATGCACTTCATCTTCAGGAAAGAGGAACTCAAGAAGGCCGAGGCGGCGGCTGCCATGCCGGCGGCTGAGGTTTCGAGGCCGCTGTGGAAGAACGCTGCGTTCTTCGCCAGCATGGTGGCGATTCTTGTATTCGCAAACTGGGCCAAGCCTCTCAGCGAGTCCGGCGCCTATCATGCCATCCACTCGGCCAAGTGGGTCCTTACGGGAGCGGCATCGGTTGTCCTGGGCGTGATTCTCGCGGCGTGGCTGGGCGTGCGGGCCAAGCACGTTATAGCCGCAGGAGTGCCGGTAGCGGCTCTGGCACTGGTCTTCAGGGCGAATCCCATGATCCCCTTCTCGGCGGGCGTAGCCGCGATCACCGTCGTCCTGTGGCGTTCGACGGGCGAGCCCAGAGAGTGGCTGGACGCCACCTGGACCTTCTCGAAGCAGATACTACCGCTTCTCTTGATCGGAGTTCTGGTCTCAGGAGCGCTTCTGGGGAGGCCCGGCCAAGAGAGCCTGATCCCCTCCCGTTGGATTGCGGGCGTCGTCGGTGGCAACTCCCTCCCGGCCAATTTCGTCGCATCCGTTGTCGGCGCCTTCATGTACTTTGCTACGCTGACCGAGGTGCCCATACTCCAGGGGCTCCTGGGATCGGGGATGGGCAAGGGCCCGGCGCTCGCCCTGCTTCTGGCGGGTCCCGCGCTCTCGCTCCCTAGCATGCTGGTTCTCCGCAGCATCATGGGAACCAAGAAGACAGTTGTGTTTGTAACTCTAGTCTGCGTCCTGGCAACCGTGACGGGCAAGATATTCGGAATCTTCTGGGGATAAGGTGGCACGCGGCATGCTCAGTTAAGAATGGAGGACGAGCAATGAAGGTCCAGGTGTTGGGAACCGGTTGTCCCAAGTGCAAGAAGATGTTCGAGAACGCCGAGAGGGCGATCAAGGATCTCGGCGTCTGCGCCGAAATTGAGAAGGTTCAGGACCTCAAAGCCATCATGA
>JBAQHK010000057.1:0-1678 GCA_049288275.1 bacterium
GAGCAGATTCGCGTCCTTGACTTTGCCGGCTACGGCACACTGTATCCGGGGCTCTTCACGACCCAGTTCTCGATCTGGTGCGCGGATGAGTATGGTTGCCCGGTGCCGGGGCCTGGCGGGTGCCCGCTGTGGCAGAGCGGCCCGGTCGAGCTGTGCGTTGGCGGGTGGAACTATGTGGTGGTCGATCCGCCGGCGTGCGTGACCTACTGCGGGACCGGCGATCCGAAGTGCTATCCCAGGTTTCTGGTCACCGCCAAGCACATTGGCTGGCACGCCGCTTATCCGCAGTGGGGCTTCGACAACATTGCGACGCCGATCCGATTGGCCTGCGCGATGCACGACACGGGCTGCTTGGCGGCTCTGTATCCGAGGCCGTACGTCAGCCATTACAGCACCATCCACAGCGGCTACTACGGCGTGGACTTCGCGTACTGCCCGCCGCAGTGGTTCCTCGATGGCGGCGACACGGTAGGTAACGTGTACGGCTTCATCGAGTTGGCGTGGAGAGTGTATCTCGTGAACAGCGGTCCCACGGCCACCCAGCCCAGCACCTGGGGCAACATCAAGGCCATGTATCGGTAGTCTCGGCAGCATCCCCCAGAATAACCACAACCTGCCCGGTGCCGGTGAATCCAAACGATGTATGGCCGTGGCCCCATCCATGCCTTGAAGCCGGGGCGGAATTGCGGTATAATAGAGACGGACAAGTCCATCAAACGTGAGGTGCGAATCTTGAGGACAACTACATTCTCCGGGCTGGCCGCAGGGCTCTCGTGCGGCCTGGCTCTGTTCGTCGCCGCATCCCCGGGTGGGGCCTACAATGTCTACTACGGCAATCTCCACTCCCACACGTCCTACTCCGACGGCATCGGTACGCCCACTCAGGCTTACGCTTACGCCCGGGACTCCGCCGACGTGGATGTTCTGGCCATTACCGATCACACCCACGAGCTCTCCTCATCGGAGTACTCCAGCATGCGCTCGGTGGCGGCTTCCTACACCCAGAACGGGGTCTTCGTCGCCCTGGCCGGCCAGGAGCACGGGAACCTGAGCACCTCGACGGTCGGCTCCTTCGGTCACATGAACTTCTTCGAGGCCACCTCGCTGATTCCTCAGTACGATAACGGCGGCAAAGATTATCGCATGAACCTCACGGGCACATACAACTGGCTCATCACCCACACCGACGGCATAACCGGCGAGCCGCTCTACGCCGACTTCAATCATCCCTACGCAACCGGCGGTTGCGGCGCCGACGCCCAGTTCCACGACTTCGCCTACTCGGTGGCCGGGGATTCGGCGATGTCCTTGACCGAGATCCGTAACGGCAAGCGCTCCGACAGCTACGAATACGAATACTTCGAAGCCCTGGCCAAGGGCTGGCACATCGGGGTTGACGCCAACCAGGATAACCACGACGGCATGTGGGGGGACTCTCCCAATCCCAACAGCGGAGGCGACATCTATCTCCCCGGGATACTCGCGGAGTCCCTGACCAAGGCCGAGATTCTGGCGGCCTTGAAGGACCGGCGGACTTTCGCGGTCGAGGTCAATCCCGAGGCCGACCGCATGGCGCTCACATTTCAGTGCGACGGCCACTGGATGGGAGACATCTTCACCACGGCGGCCGACACCGTCCACTTCTCGATCTCGGTTTCGGCCCAGACCAACTTCATCA
>JBAQHK010000058.1:0-9950 GCA_049288275.1 bacterium
GCCTCCGGGTGCATTTGATCCATACCGTAGGACTTACGTTTTAGTTATTGTTGCCGTTATTGTACCAAATCTGTGCTTTCGGGGCAAGTGCGTGGGGTGGACTGGGGGATTATTGCGGCAATGGACCTATCTGCTGCCGCACTAATCGATTATGGCACATACTTCATGTATAGTATCAAGTGACTGGTGTCTACAGAGCCTTGACCAGCCGGGAGCTCTCTACCACCCTGCGGGCTCTCAGGGCCATGACGGTCCCATCGATGGGCTTCCTGACGAAGTCGGCCGCTCCCGCCTGGAGCCCCTTCTGCTCGTCCGCGGGATCGCCGGAGGACGACACCAGTATGACTGGAACCTCGAGCCCCTTGTCCCGAATCATCTCGATGAGTCGGAAGCCGTCCATGTCGGACATCTCGGCCCCCGCGATCACCAGGTCGAATTCCTTCTTGCCCAGGCTGAGGAGGGCCTCGACGCCGTCCACGCAGGCTGAGACGTCGCACCCGGCTTTCCTCAGAATGCCCATCAGGGTCTTCCTGGACTCCGCATCGTCGTCGACCACCAGAACCGCCGGCCCAGTCGGGCCAGGGGCCTCGGAGAGCGCGCCGTTCTGGGCACCCCGGGGCGTAGTCGCGCCACGCGGGGTCGACTCGATCTCCTGTGGGCTCTCGGCCGCATCCGCATCCTGCGAGAGAACACACTCGTACAAGTCCGCGGGGCTCAGGATGTGAGCCCTGGCTTTCGAGACCCCGTGATCGCTCATCAGCCACGTGCCCTTGGCCGAGAGGTGCGATCTGATCTGCTGAACCGCCACTTTGCCACGGACCATGGCAGCCACCTCAGGATCGAACCGCAGCACCTCGAAGACACCCTCGCGCCCGAAGTAGCCGGTGTAGTTGCAGTTTTGACAGCCCACGGGGCGCCCGACCGTCGCCGGGGGCTCTCCGGTGTACCTCGCCAGTCTCTTGCGATCGTCATCCGAGACCGGCACTATCTCTGCACAGCGATCGCACAGCCGGCGCACCAGCCTCTGAGCGACGATTGCGACGATGCTGTCAGCCATGGCGCCGCGCTCCACTCCCAGTCTCTCAAGACGGAAGATGGCGCTGGTGGCATCGGCGGTGTGCAGCGAAGATATGGTCAGGTGTCCCGTGCTGGCGAAGTCAAGGGCCGCCTTGGCGGAGTAATTGTCTCTTATCTCGCCGACAAAGAGCACGTCCGGATCCTGCCGGACAGCGGTCTTCAAGAGCGACTTGAACGTCACTCCGGCCCTGTCGTTGACCTGGTGCTGGTTGACAAACGGGATTCGGTACTCCACCGGGTCTTCGACCGACATGATGCTGAGGCTCCTGTGGTCTATTTCATGGAGGAGACTGTAAATCGTGGTGGTCTTTCCCGATCCCGTCGGCCCGACCACGACGAGCATCCCCTTGTTGCGGGCAAGCAGATCGCGCATGGCGCTCACCTGGTCGCCGGCCATGCCCAGCTGGCTCAGGTCCTTGGCTTCGGAGTAGGGCTCAAGCAGTCGCATCACGATGCTCTCGCCGTTGGGGGTATAGGTGGTCGAAAGTCTGATGTTGAAGGTCCGCCCGCTTACCACCGCCGCGAAGGCGCCGTCCTGGGGCTTCCTCTTCTCTGCAATGTCCAGGTCGCCGAGGATCTTCAGTCTGGAGACCAGCTTCATCCCGGTGATCTTCTTCAGAGTCAACAAGTCCCGCATGTCCCCGTCCACCCGCAACCGCACCACCGCGTTGGTCTCCTTGGGCTCGACGTGAATGTCGCTCGCCCGCTCTGACACCGCGGTGTGAAGTATGGTGTTGCATATCTGAACCACCGGGTACTCCACCACCTCGGACTCCGCGCGTTTGGAATGGATCTGCACCTGCGGACCGTTGTGCTCCGATACCACATGCCTCTTGGGCTCAGGCTTCTCGCGCTCGTTGGGAAGCACCTCGACCTCCGGCACCGACGGGGGCTCCACGAACAGCGCCGCTATGCTGGACGGCTCGGTTATCATCAGCCGCGAGTCCCTGTCGAAGTAGGCGAACTTCCTGAGAAGCTCGACAAGATCGAGGTCAAAAGGGTTGCTCAGAACGTAGGCCCTCTGCCCGGAAGCGTTGCCGGTGGCCACTATGCTGTTGGACTTGCTGAAGGATATCGGCAGCACTCCCAGCCGGATATCGTCGGGGTTTATGTTGCAGACGTAGGGCACCTTCAGGAACTCCGCGACGTTCTGCGCCATCGCCCTCGCGTTGACGCCCAGGTCCTCGCTCGCCGAATACAGATCCCGCCAGCCAACGCTCGACAGTCTGTATCTGCCCTCGCCGTCCAGGTTGAGACGGTCGGAGATGAACTCCTTGAACTGCAGGAAGTCGGCCTGCTGGATGTTCTCGGACCAGTGGGTGGCCTCTTGGTCCATCTCCCGCCACTCGCTGGTCGTGCGCAGATAGAGCCGCACCTTCTCCAGCAGCAGGCCGCCGGTCACCGGCTTGGTCAGGTAGTCTATGGCCCCGAGCGCGAACGCCCGCGCCCTGTCCTGTTCCTCTGCGGACGCGGTCAGGAAGACCACGGGCACCGACGCGGTTTCCACGCTGGTACGCAGCATGGCGCACACTTCGTAGCCGTCGATCTCCGGCATGGTTATGTCCAGCAGGATCAGATCCGGCACAATCTCTCTGGCCACCTGCAGACCTTTCCTGCCGCTGTCCGCCGCTATCACCTCGTAGCCGCCGGCGGTCAGCATTCGCTCGGTGACCTTCAGCGTGACCTTGTCGTCGTCGATGCAGAGAATGGTGTGTCTCACCTTGCCCGAAGACCCGTCCATTGTGCCCTCCGTGTTTGTGCGCGTCCGCGCATGCCGACTCAGATCAGGCGGCGACGCTGGATACATGCTATCTCTTTGCTGATCGGCCTTCGGGAGGGGTGTCTTTAGGGGCGAACAGGATGGTCAGGTCGATCTCTTGCGGCGTCTCGCAGCGGCGAGGTAGTTCTTCAGCGACGGGTCGCGCCCCACCAGGGCCTCGGCCGCCGCCAGAGAGGACATCGTCGATCTGTCCAGGGGATCAAGGATCGCGGCATCCAGTCCGGCGTCGATGGCCAACGCCAGTAGCGTCCTGTTGAGAGCCTTCCGCTCGGGCAGACCGAAGGAGACATTGCTTATCCCGGCCACGGTCCGAACCTGGGGCATGCTGCGCTTGATCAGCCTCAGGGACTCCAGAAAGAGCCGCGCGGCCTCGTGATCCACCGCGATCGGACGGACCAGCGGGTCGACGAAGATGTCCTCGGGATTGACGCCTTGCTTGACCAGAAGATCCGTGATCCTAACAGCCACTCTGAGTTCCTGATCGGCGCTGGTTGGAATGCCGCCGTCGTCTAGACAAAGCGCTATCACCGCCGGTTTGAACTCTTTGACCAGCGGCACCAGCCGCTTGAGCCGGGTCTCCTCCCCGGTCAGGGAGTTCAACATCGCGCGGCCCCCGTGCAGCCTGAGACCGGCCTCCATCGCATCAGGATTGGGCGTGTCGATCGCAAGAGGCACGCCGGCCTCGCGCCGAAGCAACGGAACCGCCCAGGTGAGCGCGTCGATTTCCCCGCTCAGCAGCGCCGCCGCGTTAAGATCGATGTAAGCCGCTCCGGCCTCGCGCTGCGCCGCCGCTTCTGCCAGGATGAAGGCCTGGTTCCTGTCCCGCAAGGCTTCCAACACCCGTTGCCGGGTCGAGTTCAGTCTCTCCCCTATGACAATCATGCGGCGCCTCCGCGCGTAATCACGCCCTCGAGGACCTCGATAGCCAGGCGGTACTTCCCAAGGGGAGGGCTTATCTGGACACCCCGCACCATTCCCCTCACAACCTCGAGCGTCTCCCGGGCTATCGCCACACCTTCCTGCCTGGCCTGCTCCACGCCCGCATCCTGCGCCTTGCTCATCCGGGCCATCACCGCCTCCGGCACCGAGGCTCCGGGGACCTCGTTGCGCATGAACTCCGCATTGCGCAGGCTGTAGAGAGGCCAGATGCCGGCGAGGATCGGGATCCTCAAGTGTTCCGTCCGGGCCAGGAAGCCCTCGAGCAACTTCACATCGAAGACCGGCTGAGTGATGGCGAATTCAGCTCCGGCGGCGACCTTGGACTCGAATCTGGCGATCTCCCGATCCGGGTTTATGGCGCCGGGGTTGGCGCCGACCCCGATGTGAAAGCCGGTGGGGGACGACAGCCTACGGCCGCCGATGTCCACCCCTCTGTTCAGGAAGTCGACCACACCGGTGAGGCCGACGGAGTCCACGTCGAAGATCGCCGTCGCGTCGGGATAATCGCCCAGCTTGGGAGGGTCACCGGTGATGATCAAGATGTTCCTGATCCCCTGGGCGTACATGCCGAGCAGGTCCGATTGCATGCCCAGCAGGTTCCTGTCGCGGCAGGTATAGTGGAGTATCGGTTCCACGCCGGCCTCGGCCAGCACAATGCAGGCCAGCGTCATCGAGCTCATTCGCGCGCTGGCCCTCGGGCCGTCGGGAATGTTTACGCAATCTATCCCGCGGTCCTTGAGCATGCGCGCCGCCTCGACGGCCTTTGACGGGTCGTGCCCCCGGGGAGGCACCAGCTCCACGCTTACGACGAATCCGCCCTCGGCCAGCTTCCTGGCCATCCTGGACTTGTCGCGCGCCTCTACCCGCTCGCCGACCGGGGCTTCGTCGGCCCCGACCGGGACGCGAGCCACCTTCCTCCGGGGCGGCTGGAAGGCCTTTATGGCCTCCCTCATCTTCTTGATATGGGCAGGGGTGGTCCCACAGCAGCCGCCGACGATTCTGACGCCGCTCAAGACAAACCGCTTGGCGTACTCCGCCATGTACTCCGGCGAGCACAGGTAGATGTTCCTGCCATCCACTTCGGCGGGAGCCCCGGCGTTGGGCATGGCCGAGAGAGGCAGGTCTGTAACCTTGGCCATTTTCAATATGCATTGATGCATGTGCGCGGGGCCGACGCTGCAGTTCACGCCCACCACGTGCGCGCCCCACTCCCCGAGCTTCCTGGTGAAGACCTCGGGTGTGGTCCCGTAGAGGCTGTTGCCGTCCTCCTGGATGGTCATCTGGGCGACGATCACCGCGTCCCCGTCCAACCTGAGGACAGCCTTGATAGCCTGATGTATCTCGTTGATGTCGGAGAAGGTCTCGAGAATGAAGAAGTCCACCCCACCGTCCCGCAGCCCCCGGGCCTGCTCCTCGAAAGCCTCCCCGGCCTCGGCGACCGACAGGTGCCCCCACGGCTCGATCTTCACGCCCAGAGGCCCAATAGAGCCCGCGACAAGGACGTCCGGACCTGCCGCTTTCCTTGCAAGCCCGGCGCCGGCCAGGTTCAGCTCGGCCACCTTGCCTTCCAGGCCGAATCCCCTGAGCTTGAAACGGTTGGCCCCGAAGGTGTTGGTCTCGACGATGTCCGAGCCGGCCTTGATGTAATCGCGATGAACTTCACTCACCAGATCGGGGCTGCTCAGGTTGAGCTCGTCGAAGCAGGAGTTGAGATAGACTCCCTTGGCGTAGAGCATTGTCCCCATGCCGCCGTCGCACAGCAGGACTTGCTCTCGAATGAGATCAGTGAGTCTCTTGCGCAAGGCGCGCTCTCCCGTGGGCGTTCCCCGCCGTCATCTCCTGCGGCGGACAGGGCGGCGTGATACCATGCGCTGGTGGCGGGCGAACTTCTTCTGGAACGGAGTCAGGGCACCAGTGCCGAAATGCTCGGCAGGAATCTCGGGATGCTCCGACAGTGAGATCGACATCTTGATCAGCTTCTCTATGTTGCGCACGTCGCTGCCCTGGTCCGGCGTTGCGAACGAGATCGCCCGGCCCTCCAGGCCGGCACGCCCCGTGCGGCCTATCCTGTGAACGTAGCTGCCGGGGTCGTCGGGAAGATCGTAATTCAAGACCAGCTCAATGCCGTGGACGTCGATCCCGCGGGCCGCGATATCGGTGGCAACCAGGACTCTGTACTTGCCCGCCTTGAAGCCGCCCAGAGCTTCCTTGCGTTGGGAAAGCGAGCGGTCGGAATGAATCTCAGCCGCACCGTGGCCGGTCTTCTTCAGCATCCTCGCCACCTTCGCCGCCCCTCTCTTGGTGCGGGTGAACAGCAGAACAGGGCCCTTGTACTGCTTGAGGATCTTGCCCAGCAAGAGATCCTTGACGTCCTTCTTGACCACGAACACTTCGTGGGACACGCCCTCGGCGGCCGTGCCCGAGGGGGCGATCTCGGTCTGCACCGGCAAATGCATGTGCGCCCTCGCCATGTCCATTATCTCGATGGGCATCGTCGCCGAAAAGAGCATGGTCTGCCGGGCCCTGGGAACCAACCTGACTATCCGCTCGATCTGGGGAGCAAAACCCATGTCCAGCATACGGTCCGCCTCATCCAGGACCAGGATGTGAACGTCGTCCAGGCGGAGCAGGCGCTGAGTCAGGAGATCTATGAGTCGGCCCGGCGTGCCGACCAAAATGCGGGGGTTCTTCTTTAGGGAAGCAATCTGAGGCACTATCGATTCCCCACCTATGAACACGCCCGTTCCCATCCCCACCCCCTGCGCGAACGGCTTGAGGTGATCCCTGATCTGAATGGCAAGCTCCCGCGTCGGCGCCAACACCAGGCCCCTGCCCTTCTTCTGGGCCAGGCGCTGAATCATGGGAATACCATAGGCGAGGGTCTTACCGGTGCCGGTCTGGGCTATTCCGATTATGTCTTTGCCTTCGATTGCAAGCGGTATGGCCTTGTGCTGAATGGGAGTAGGCACCGTGTAGCCCATAACGCCTACCGTCTCGAGCAACTTGGGCGCTATCCCCAACCCGTAGAAGCTGGTCTGCGTAGGATTCATTGTGCAGCCATGTTACACGGTTGCCCAGAATCTGTCAACTCTAATAAGGCCCTCCCGCCATCAGTCCGCCCGATCCCCTGGCTGCTGCGGCGCTGTGTCACATCTCAGTCAAGCCCGAGATCAGCTCCCGGGCCTCAGGACAGAGTCTTAAGAGCTCGTTGCGGCGACCGTGTTGGTAGTCGGCGGAGTCAAAACCCGGCGCCACGGTGGTTCCCACCAGTGCGAACTCACCGCCAGGCGACAATCTCGAGCCCTGCCAGACGCCCGCCGGCACCACGACCTGCGGCTCCATACCGCCCAGGATATCGGGGCCCAGGCTGTGTACCTTGAATCCGCCGTCGGGTCGGAGCAGCAGCAGATCCACCGGGTCACCCAGATAGAAATGATAGATCTCGTCGCTCAAGAGCCGGTGCATCGCGGAGAAGGCCTCCGGAGTGATCAGATAGTATATGGCAGTGCAAAGCGACCGCGCGCCTGAGTACTTCGCCGGCAGGGCCCCAGCCGGAATCAGCCCGGGACACCTGTAGGTCTCGGTGAAGAAGGCGCCCTCCATCGGCAGCGGCTTGAGGTTGAGCATAGCTGCTATGCGTTCGGCTTTGGTCATCTCTGCCTCCCGGCGTGTCGATCGGTGTCCGACCAGTGGTCAGGGCTGTCGGCCAGTATAGCACACCCGGGCAACCGCCTCCAGAGCGTGACCGGCTCGGGCCGAAGGCCGTCCGGAGAGAGTCCGGGTCTTCTCCCCCACCTTCACGACTGATCCGTTGCCCCCGTGTCTGCCATGTGGTACAATGGAGAATTGTCTGCAGGAGGTGGGAAACGCCCTGCCGGGAAGCGTCCCAGGGCTCACGAAGGAGAGAGGCAATGTCCCTGTTGAAGAGCCGGCTACTTCTGTTCCTGTTCCTTCTCTCGATCTTCCTTGTGTTGGGCGCCGGGACGGCCATAGCCGGCGTCGGTGCGCACCGGGAATCCGGGTGGGAAGCCGCTCCCCCCGAGAATCCTGGCTTCACCGTCTTCGACCTGCCGGCCGCGGAGATTGAAGAGCGGCTCGCGGTTCCATATGCGGAGATGATCGAAAGAAGATCAAGGCTCCAGGTGACGGCCCCGTCGGACACCGGTGTTGCCCTCATCATGCTCTGCCAGTGGGACGACCACCCGGCCGACACGGTCGCTCACCCCAAAGCAGCTTATGACACCCTCCTCTTCAGCCTTGGCGTCGTGGATCCCGGGAGCATGAGGGACTTCTGGTTGGAGGATTCCTACGGGTCGTACTGGATCGAAGGGCAGGTTCACGGGTGGTTCACCCAGCCGACCTATGACCCCGACCTGTGGTTCACCGACTTCTTCGAGGCCGCCGACCCCTACATCGACTACTCCCAGTACGACAGGGACGGGGACGGCTACACCGATGCGGTCTGGATCTTCCACGCCGGCCCCGGCCAGGAGGAGACGCACGATCCGGACCATATCTGGTCATACGCTGTGTGGGGCCTGGATTATATGACCGACGACGGCGTTATCATTGACCGGTACGCCTGCAACCCGGAGGAGCACTCCAACGGGTCGATCATCAGTATACGGATCCCCGCCCACGAGGGAAGCCACGTTCTCGGCATTCCCGACCTATACGACTACGATTCCAAGCTCAACACGGTGACCTACTATACGCCCAATGATGCCAACGACCATCCGCTGGTCGACTGGTGCGTCATGGGCTACGCCGGCTACAACATCATGTCCTACGGCACTCGCCAGGACCCGGGCCATCACTGCGCCTGGACCAAGACGCAGCTCGGCTTTGTGGTCCCTCAGGTCTTGAGCCAGTCCCGGCATCGGATCGAGATCCCGGAGGTGGAAACCAATCCGGCAGTCTACAAGATAGTCCGGCCAAGCAACTCCGACGAGTACTTCCTTCTGGAGAATCGGAATACCCTGTCTTCGTCCAAGTTCGATCACTTCGACTCCGACTTCTCCGCGTACTGGCCCTGGTTCACGCCAGGTCAGAACCAGAAGGACCCGGGTCTGCTGATCCTCCATGTCGATGACGACATGCCGGATAACGACGGCCGGCCTTCCAATGCCCACTACATGGTGACGGTCGAGGACGCCGGATACGACCCGGCCACTCCCTGGGACGGGGTGAGCGAGTCCTCTAACGAATGGTACCCGTACGAGATGCGGATCAGCGCTCCCTTTGCAGGGGAGGATCCGGGCCAGGCCTCCTTTACTCCCAACTCCGTTCCGAGCTCCAGCTGGTACGGACAGGCGAGCGGGATCTGGATCACGAACATCAGCGAGTCTGACTCGGTCATGACCTTCGATCTCGGGTTTGGGAACGCCTGGCCGGCCATCGTGGAGCACTGCCCACTACCCCTTGATACGACGATCGCTTACGGGGACTCGCTTCTTCTCTCGGTCATCGCAGTGGACGAGAACGGAGGCCAGATCACCTACGTTTGGCGCCTTAACGGCGGCCTGGTACAGTCCGGTTCCGACTCGTCCTATCTTTACCCCGGCGGGGCGCCGGGCGCGACCGACGCGATCCTTGTGGTAGCCACCGACGGGCAGCTTGCGGATTCCCTGGTTTGGACCGTCCACAACGATGCGAACGGCAGTGTCGAGGACGGAGCCCCTTCGCTCGCGGTCCCGACCCTAGTGGCGGCTCCAACTCCCTTCAGACCGTCACTCGAGGTCCGCTGCGTCTTGCCAGCAGCCGGAAGGATGAGTCTCGGCGTGTATGACCTGTCCGGCCGTCTCGTGGCCACCCTGGCCGACGAAGACCGACCCGCCGGACTCTTCGTGCGGACCTGGGACGGAAGGAACGATTCCGGGGCACAGGTCGCCGCCGGTGTCTACCTCATCAGGCTTGCAACCCGGGGCCACACGGTCTCCAAGAAAGCCATTCTGATGCGGTAGGGCCTTCTGGGGCCGGGAATAGAAGTAGTGGCTGGGGCGGGAGGGCTCGAACCCCCACAGGCAGATCCAGAGTCTGCTGTCCTACCATTAGACGACGCCCCAGTGTCTTGGGGATGCGCTTTATTATGATATTAGCCGCCGGCGGCCGGTCTGTCAAGCGCTGAGGGTTGGGGCGCTGAGCCTTAAGGCGC
>JBAQHK010000059.1:0-3971 GCA_049288275.1 bacterium
CGAACGATGACAGAGGTATCTCACGCTGACCGGGCAGAAGAAGGTATTCGCCGGGAAGGCTCACCGTGCTCTGCGATTCAACGACCACGCCGCCGATCTCGCTGCCCCGGGGAACGTACATGTGTACTACCTTGACCGGAAGGCACGGCTTTCCCGGCTCGGTCATGGTCTCGAGGTCGCCCAAAGCCACGAGATGGAACCGCGTATTCAGGACGGAATCATCCTCAAGATAGAGCTCCTCAGCACTCAAGGCCTTCTGGGAGAAATCCAGAGTGACTCTGCGTGTGGTCTCGGCCGCATCAGCCAAACACACCAACCCTGCGCATAGGAGTGCAGAAAACGCCACCGCGGTTTGTCTTGTCATGACCAGCCCTCCCGGCACTTGCGCCGCTGCCGTTGCTCTCCCGGGCATGCTCTCCGGCCTTCGTGACGACCGTCTTCCGCCTCACTATGCTGATGCGTCTGGCTTCTGGGAAGGGGCTATTTCCAGGGTCGATCTGAGCGAACCTGCTACCGGTCATTCACCGGGAGGACTGATGCTGACCGCCAGATCAGCGGCCGCCGTACTCATATCCCACATCCGCCCTCGGATTTCTCGTTCCGCACGGATATTCTAGTTGCGTGGGGTCCGGCCGGTTCTTACAATGGGCCGACTCTGGACGGTGCAGACGGGGCGCCGGAGCAAATCGCGAATCATGCGGACACCGTGACGGGCTCCGGCTGGACACACTTTCGACCGAGGGAGCATCGCATGTCCGACAGACTCTACGTGCTGGTATCAACCAGCGACCAAAGTGTACTAGCCAAGTGCCGCAACCTCGAGACCAAGGGCGTCTCGCTCCGCTTCAGCGATGCGGAAAGAGGTACCTACCTTTACTCCAGAGCCGAGCGGGCGTTTCCGCAATACCTGTCGGTCATCAATGACCAGGGTGATTTCTCCATCGAGAACGAGGCCCGGTCCCTCCTCGGGCAGGGGGCTGAGCCGCCAGAGAGCGACTCCCTGGTCAGTTTCGCGCACATTGCCGACGGCCGCTTCGTAGCCAGGACGGACGCCTGGGGAATCCAACAGCACTACTTCTATCACGACGGCCGTAGTTTCATCTGCAGCAACAACTGTTTCCTCGTTGCCAAGTTGGTCGGCGCCCGCCTCTCGGAGGCGGCGGTGTTCGAATGCCTCTTCTTCCTCTCCCCTATCAAGGACAGGAGCTGGTTTGAAGACGTCCGCGTCCTGCAGCCGGGCCAGGCGATCCTGTTCGACGTCAACACGCGCAGTCTGACGCTGACACCGCCAAGGGACCTCTATCAGGAGATCGCCGGTGCGCCAGGCGGCGATCTGGTCGACGAGGCAGCGGCCTACTTCGACCGCGCTGCCCGCGTGCTTCGCGGCAGGCAGGTGCTCGTCAGCCTCTCGAGCGGGGTGGACTCCAGGACCGTGTTGGCCGGGCTGATCAAATCGGGGCTCGATTCGGAGGCGGTGTCCTTTGGGGGAGCCGACTTCGTCGAGACGAAGGCGATCAAGTCGCTGGCAGCCAGCCGCGGGGTCAAGTCCACAATCTACGGATTCGAAAGCCTCCTCTCAGATTGGGAAGACGGGTTCCGCACCGCCACGCTTGTGACGAACGGCCTCCTCAATCCTCTCCGAATGCACTTCCCCAAGTTCTACGGAGGTCTTCGGGGTGACGCGCTCTTCGAGGGACTTCTCGGCAGTGAGTTTGTGAAAGCCGAGATTGCCGTCGGAGCGGTCGTGTCGGCGGCCTACGCCGAAGCGGTATCTGCGGGCGGAGGCGTGCGCCGGGCCATCGACAGCCGGTTTGACTGTCTTTCGGCGGAGTTCCGTTCAAGGATGGAGCATCGCATCACCGAGAATCACGGCCCCGCGCTTGTCCCTGTCGACACGCCCGAAGGAGTGAGGGAGTTCGCGCGATTCGCCTTCCACTTCATTCCCAGCAGGGTATTCGGCGCTCAGCACGTGCTGGCAAGCACGATGCTAAGCATGTACGAGCCGTTTCTCTCCAGGAAGTTTCTGAGAGCCTTGTCGGTGTCCTTCGGCGTCACCCATTACAACTCCCTGAGCCGTGACTTCCCGGGTCCCATCCGATCCCTCAAGCCGGAAGCGATGATCGTAAGAGCCTTCGACCGGCCGCTGTATACTTCGAGGTTGGACCGGCTATTCAGTATGAAGGAGGCCCTGGAACTCCCTGCCTTCCTTGTGCGCAATCTGCAGCGCGCCAGGAAGCAGCCCCTCAGACTGACGACCCGGGGGATGCGCCCAGGCCAGGTGGACGGAGCGTCGCTCCATAATGCGGCCGGGCAGTTCCTGAGAGCCAACAGCCGCCCCGAGGTCCTGGACTTCCGAAAGGACCAGGCCGAGACCGCCAACCTCCTCAAGGAGCGCTGCACCCTGATCTGCATTGAGCAGCTGATGGCCATGGATCTCGGCGCTCTGGTTCAGCGTATGATGGACTTCGGCTCCGCGGCCAAGAGATAAGGGAACAATTACAGGACCCGCATCACGTCGGCAATGCAGCGCCATAGTGATGCTGTCACTACTTAAGGCGGTCCACCATGTTCTTGATCCTCTGGCCAACTCTCACCGCTGCAGGCGGATCGTAATTGGACAAAACAACTATCACATAGTCGTCGCCGACGGTTCCCAGAAAAGCGTTCATTCCAGGGGCCCCGCCCGCAAGCGCGCCACCCTGAGCGGCGGCCAGCCTCCATCTTTCCGGAGCCGGGATCTTACCGGACCGAACCGCTCCCACGAGCCGCACCAAATCCTCGGCTGTCGAATAGCCGCCTCCGGCAGAGCTGCCGCGCGCCGGCCGGTGGTAGATGTTGTTGCGCCAGTATGCACCGTCCTCGCCGCCCCCACCCCATTTCCGGGTGTAACCACTGGCGACGTTCGCCACCGGCACGTCGGCTTCCAGGTGCTCCGTGTCGTTCATTCCGGCCACGGCGCAGATGTTGTCGCGAACATAGTCGAAGTAAGTATTCCCGCTGGCCTTCTCGATGATGAGCCCAAGGACAACGTACCCGCCATTGGAGTATTGACTGTCGGTGCCCGGCTCAAAGAGAAGCGAGTCTTCCGCAAAGAACTGCAAGTAATCCTCAAGGTCCCTGATCCGACCCTTGGGTGTTGCATCGAACTTGTCGCCGAAGAAGTCCCCTATGCCTGAGGTCATCTCTACGAGCTGGCGGACCGTGACCTTAGCCGCCGCGTCGGGGTTGGGATAGTCCGGAAGGTACTTGCCGATCTTGTCGTCGAGGCTGAGCATGCCTCTTGCTGCAAGCTGCTCTATGGCGATCTCGGTGATGAACTTGTTGATCGAGCCGAGGTTAAAGCGCGTGGTCTTCAAGTTCGGGACGTTATACTCCCTGCTGGCCATGCCGTAGGCTTCGTGAAAGAGCGGTTTCTCTCCCTCGGCGACGAGTACCACGCCCGAGAACTCATCCTTCTCCACCAAGCCTGCCATGTAAGTCCGCAGCTCATCTTGCATCGCCGCCTCAGTAAGCGGCGTCGTCGGCTCGTCAAGATCCGGGGCTTCGGGCAGGAGCCGTATGCCCATGCCTGCGATTCCGTGGGGCGGCTCCTCGTCGACGTCGAACAACATCTGAACCCACTTGTCCGTGGATGAATGGGCAATGACGGTCAGAGAATGCTCCACAGCCTTCACAATCCTCACGGGGGTTAGCGTGGCAAGGTCGGTCGTAAGTCGCCGGTAGATCGTCATTCGCTCATCTATCGACCGGGCATCGAGTGAGGCCCGCGAGATGTGCCTTTCAAGGAATAGCCGCATGACATTCTCATCCTGGCTGTTGAATGCCTCGAAATATGCGCTCGCCTCCCTACCAGCCGCGGTTTCAGGAAATGCCACCTGGCCTTGCTCGGCAGGCGGCTGGGCTTGGAGTTCGGATGAGGCAAGGGCCAGCAGGCAGAGTGCGCAAGCAGCCAGACGAAGGGCTTTCATGAA
>JBAQHK010000060.1:0-9065 GCA_049288275.1 bacterium
GGGCGATCCGGCGCCACAACCTGCTTGACTTCGACATCTATCACCTGGAGAGCGGCACCGAGTTCTTCAAGGACGGCAGGATAGTCAAGCGGCTCAAGGCGGCAGGCAAGCGGATAGTCTGCTACTACATAGGCACCGACCTTCGCGACAGGGGCGTGATCCCCGAGGTGGACCGGCTCAGCGATCTCAACATCACCACCGAGTTCGATCATCTGAAGCTCCATCCCAACCTGCGCTTCGGCTTCCTGCCCTTCGAGGTCCGTGACTACAAGGTGCGGGACACCGAGAACCGGCGCCTGAGGATTTGTCACGCGCCCCGCAACAGGTATCTCAAGGGCACCCGGAGGATAATCGAGGTGGTCAGGCAGGCCGAGCGCAAGCACGGCGTTGAGCTGGTGCTGATAGAAGGCAGGCCCCACAGGGAGGCGCTCGAGATCAAGGCGACCTGCGACATCGCCATCGACCAGATCACCAACCTCGGAGGAACCGGCTACGGCGTCAACTCCCTGGAGTGCCTTTCCATGGGAATCCCTACACTGACGAGCTTCACTCCGGACTTCGAGGCCTTCCTCAGCGACCATCCCTTCGTCGTGGCCGACGCCGATAGCCTGCCGCAGAAACTGGAGCAGGTGATCCTGGATCGCGACTTGAGGCGCCGCAAGGCGCTTGAAGGCAGGCGGTTCGTCGAGAAGTACCACGACGCCGAGGCCGTGGTCAAAGGCGTCTACGACATCTACCGTGAGCTGGGCTGGGTGGACCAGCGCGGCGACTTCGTCCCGGCGCGGGCGATCTGATGGCGACCGCCATAGGCGCTCTTGCGAGGCACACCGGCGTCTACGGAGCCGGCACCGTTGTCGGAGGAGTGGCACGGGCGGCTCTGGTCCCCGTGATCGCGAGGTACGTTCCCACCGACGAGTACGGCAAGGCGTCGGTTGTCTTCATCCTGGTCGCCCTGCTCTCCATAGCCTCGGAACTCGGGCTGTCGTCGTCGCTGATAAAGTTTGCGACCGAGGCGCGGACCGAAGACGACCGCAAGAAGTCGGTGTCGACGATCCTGGTGGGCTCGCTGCTGGTGGCGGTGCCGCTGGCGCTGATCTGCCTCGCGGCTTCGGGCGGGCTGTCGAGGCTGCTTCTGGGCTCCAGGGACTACGCCTCCCTGGTGGCCGTCGGCGTGGTCGGCGGGTTCGGCAACGCCATCCTGCAAGTGGGATTGTCCTTCGAGCGCGCCATGAGCCGCTCCTCGAGGTACTTCCTGTACACCCTGGCCAAGGGCACCTTGTCGCTGGCTCTGTCCATCTCCCTGGTGGTATCGCTGAAGCGGGGCGCCGAGGGCCTGCTGGTGGGCGCGGCCTTGCCGCCTTTGGTGATCGGCGCAATCGTCTATGCCAGGCTCTTCAGATACTGCGGCGCGCGCTTCTCCAAGGCCAGCTTCAAGGCGATCGTGGACTTCGGCGGTCCGCTTGTTCCGATGAACCTGTCCATGTGGATTCTGACATATTCCGACATATACCTCCTGAGGCGGCTGGCGGACGGCGCGGGATCTCTGGCCGAGGTCGGGCTTTACCAGTACGCTCAGGAGATATGCCTGCTGCTGGTCTTGCCGATCTCAGCCCTCAACCTCGCGTGGCCGCAGTTCCTCTTCGCCAATTACGACAAGCCGGGCGGCCGCGACCTCTTCGCGAGGGTCCAAGCCTATTTCGCCTTCTTCCTTATCGAGATGGGCTTCCTGCTGGCTGTCTTCTCCAGGCCCGTAATAGGCCTGGTCGGCAGCGAAGCCTATTCGGGTTCGGCGGCCGTGTTGCCTCTTCTTGCCTGTTCCCTGGTCTTCTACGGCCTGTCGGTGATCTTCTCGTCGGGCCTGTATGTTGCGGGCAAGACCAGGATACTGGCGGCCGTGGTGCTTGTCTGCGCCTGCCTCAACGTTGGCCTGAACGTGGTTCTGATTCCCCACCTGGGCAAGCAGGGCGCGGCCCTTGCGACCCTGGTGACTAACCTGGTGATGATGGCCACGCTGGCGACGTCGGCCCAACGCAGGTTCAAGATCCCCTTCCGGATCGCCAGAACCATGGCGTCGGTGGGTCTTGCCGCGGCCCTGGTCGGTCTTCTGGAGGGCACTCGGGCCTCTCTTGCCTCCCAAGCCCACGCAGGGCTCGCGATCCTGGCGGCCTGTGGTTTCACGCTGGCGCTCTTCGGCCTGCTTGGCATGAGGCGGCGCGACCTCACCCAGGTGGTGACCCTGGCCAGGTCCGTGCTTCGAGCGGGCTCCCCCGGCGAGGGGGCCTGAGGCCGGACGGGGCGTCGGCCGGCGAACCGAAGGTTTGACTTCGGCATCGAAATATGGTAAACTAGTCCCGGTGGGGTGAATAATGAAGACAGCGCAATTCACGTCGTTGAGGCAGGCAAGGGAGGTTGGCATGTCCTTCGCAAGAACAGGGGCAGTGCTTGCAGTTGTTGCTATCTTATTTGCAGTCAATGCCTTGGCGGCTGACAGGCTGATTGCTGTTGATTCTCAGCTGTGGAGTTCCGCCAAAGACGCCGTCGCTGCCATTGAGGCTTACGGCGGTTGGGCCAAGTTCGTGATTCCTCCGCACCTTATTATCGCAGACATTCCCGACGGGGCGGAGGCTGGCCTCTTGGCTGCAAGCCCAATTACGGCAATCTATTCCTCGGAGGTGGAACCTGCGGACTTTGCGGTTTACGGCCCCGAGGGACGGCACATTGCCGCCGCCTGGAACAACGTCTTCATGGGCAAGGCCGCGCAGGCCGGACTTGAGAACGAGCCCAGCCCCGATCGCGCGCCTCTGGTAAACGATGCGGACCTACTGGACAAGATGGTGCTGCCCCTCAAGCCGCCCGGAGCCAAGTACTACGACGTCAGCGAATTCATGATGGGCAATTGCATAGTGGGCATAATCCTTCCGGAGAGCAACGGCACCACCGATCCCAACACCGAGGACTGGACTCAGGCCGAAATGGACGCGGTTACCAGCGAGGTCATCGGCGGTCTGGCCTTCTACGTGGACAGGAAGGAATACCGGGACCTGACCTTCTACACTGTCTTTAACTACCAGGTGGGCACCAGCTATGAGCCGATTTCCAGGTCCTCGGGTGAGGAGAGCCTCTGGGCCGCGCAGTGCCTGACCGCCCTGGGCTACGCCGGCTACCCCGGTTACGCCTACGCGACCGCTCTGAGGGACTCGGCGAACTGCGACTGGGCCACGGTGGTATTCGTGGTCGACAGCAGCACCGACCCCGACGGCATGTTCACCGACGGCAGGTTTGCCTATTCCTACCTCGGCGGGCCCAAGCTGACCATGACCTACGACAACGACGGCTGGGGCATTGCCAACATGGACGCCGTGCTTGCCCACGAGATGGGACACAGCTTCTATGCCCTGGACGAGTACTACGACGCCGGCCACGGCTGCACCGAGACCGCCGGCTATCTGGCCTACGAGAACCAGAACAGCGAGTACCCCGGCGGCGCCGGCGGATGCGCGATCAACGTCAGGTACTGCATCATGCGCAGCCAGCCTCTGAGCGTGGCCCGGATCTGCAACTACACCAAGGGGCAAGTGGGCTGGGCTGATGCCGACGCCGACAGCATACCGGACATACTCGACACCTACCCTGAGACCACCATCGTGCCCCACTCGCCCGATCCCGATACCACCGAGACCGTGACCTACAGCGGCGCTGCAACTGCCACCAAACTCACCAACCTCAATCCCTACGGCAAGGGCAACGAAATAACCCTGAACCGCGTGGAGAAGGTGGAGTGGCAGATGGACGGCACCGGGTGGCAGGATGCGATCCCCACCGACGGGACCTGGGATGAGGCAGCGGAGGATTACTACTTCGTGACCGGCACGCTGGACAACGGGCCCCACATCTTCGAAGCCCGCGCGCATCACACTTACGAGAACGTGGACACCACGCCGGCTGCGGATACGCTGACCATTGACAGGTCCTCAGGGGTGGCGGGCGGGCCTGCCGGGGTGACCATCAGCCTTGAGGCGCAGCCCAATCCCTTCGGACCCAAGGTTGAGATATGCTATTCGGTTCCGGGTGACAACGGCGCGAACGTGCCGGCCCTGCTGCGGGTCTATGACGTCAAGGGCCGGCAGATTGCAACGCTGGTGGACCAGGGCTTGAGCCCGGGGCCCGGCCGGATATCGTGGGACGGTACGTATTCGGGCGGCAGGACTGCTCCGAGCGGCATCTACTTTGTGGAGCTGGTCGCGGGCGATGCCAGAGTGGTGGGCAAGCTGGTGCTTGCAAGGTAACCCGCCGCCCGGGCTCGAGGCCCGCGTGGGCAGATTAGAGTTGAAGCTTGAAGCGGCTCGTGCTATATACCCCTGCCGGGTGTAATTCCCTATAGGGCGTCCTCCGGATGCCCGATCCATGACCGGGGAGGAGGCAAGAATGCGTGGGGCTTCTGCGATCATCGTTGTTCTGCTGGCAGGCCTGGCCGGCCAGAGTCTCGCGGCCGGCTACATCGCCCGGGGCGGAGGGTTTGATCTGGGTCCCGAGGACCTGCGCTTCGAGGTTTACAAGCTGGGGCCGACCTACAACTTCGACGGAACCTACCAGGCCCGCAGGGCCCTGGTGGATCACCTGGCTGCGCGGTTCTTCCTTGCCGAGTCGGCCGAGGCCCGGGGTTACGGCGAGGAAGACCTGGCGGCCACCGTCAGGGCCGCCGAGGCCACCGCGGTGGGTGAAGCCTACCGCAAGTGGAAGATCGAGAAGAGTGTTCGGGTACCCAGGTCGGAATCCAAGCAGGTAATCGACAAGCTGGACAGGAAGATCCATGTCAAGCAGCTGACGTTCGCGGTCTATCCGATAGCCCAAGAGGCCCTGGCCGAGCTCGACGGTGGAAAGCCCTTCGACAGCGTGGCGGCCGGTCTTGCCGGGCGTGACGACGTGAGGTTCGAGGACCACGGCGTCAAGATCTGGAGAGATTTTGATCGCGGCCTGGCCACTGCGCTCTTTGATCTCGAGGTCGGAGAGGTCTCCCGGATCATCAAGAGCAAGGCCGGGTACAGCATCTACTGCCTTGTGGGCGACGAGCCCTGGGACACCGATCAGGAGCTGATCTACCTGCGCTCGAAGAGGTTTGTGCGCTGGCTGAGGGAGGCCGATCTGGTCGAGAAGGAGAAGGCCGAGCTGAGCCGTCTTCACGGCGTCACCTACCTCGAGCCGGGTCTGGCCGCGGCCATCAAGGCCTTCGCGCTTTCATTCAGAGGCGAGGTGCCTCCGGACTCCCTGCTCGGTCCCGCCCTGGTCACCTACAGGATAAGAGGCGAGGCCGTAAGCTACCCGGTAGGCTACTTCTTCAGCTACTACTGGTCGCTGCCGCCGGAGTCCCAACCGTACTTGGGCGACTATCACGCCATCGAGGAGTTCGCCCTCGGAGCCCTGATGCCGGAGCTGGAGATCGCCGCGGGATACGACCTCGGCTTGGAGCGGACTCGCGAGGTGGTCTGGAGCGTGAAGAAGGCCAGGGAAGAGGCTTTGGTTCCCAGGATGGAGGACGAGTTCCGGCGCCGGGTGGCGCTAGGCCCGAACGAGGTCGTGGCCTATTTCGCTGAGCATCGCAGCGAGCTGATCAGCCCCGCCACCTACAGGGTACGGCGGATTCTGGTAGACTCGCGCGAGGCGGCCGAAGGCGTGCTGGCCGAGATCAGCGCCGGCAGGAATTTCGCGGATGTGGCCGGGGAGAGATCGCAAGACAGCTACAGCGCCGCCAAGGGGGGGGATCTCGGCAGCCTCACTGCCGGCGTGATCGCGGAGTATGACTCGGTGGTCGCCGGCCTGAGGCCGGGCGAGGTCAGCAGGCCGTTCGCCACCAACCAGGGCTTCGAGGTGATCAAGCTGGAGGAGCGCGCCGAGTCCCGGCCGTTCACCTTTGAGGAGGCCAGAACCTACATCGAGAACACCGTAACTGAGGCGCGGGCCAACGAGATTCTCTCGGATTGGGTGGACGCAGCCAAGGCAGGGAGCGGCTACGCGACGAACGACGCGCTGCTCGCGACCATCGATCTGCCCGAACAGGCATGGAAGGCCGGAGTCGCCAAGGAGGCCGCCGCCGAGGAGGGCGGGCAGGAGATCAGCGCCCCCGGCGCTGCCGGCGGTGACGCGGGCAAGGCGGCGCCGTCAGCGACCGATGCTGAGAAGCGAAGGGCGGCCAGGCGCAAGATGATCAAGAAGCAGGGGTAGCAGACCGGTCTATCCCGGCTCGGCAAGCAGCTCGAGATTGCGCCTGGCGGTCGCGTTGCCTGGGTTTACCGCGAGGGCTCTCCGCCACAGTTCGCGAGCCCGGTCGGCGAGGCCCTGCTTGGCGTATATCACTCCCAGATTGACAAGGGAGCCCTCATGAACCGGACTTGCCGCCAGTATCTCCTCGTAGAGCTGCCTGGCCTCTTCGATGCTCCCGGTGTTCTGTAGAATCGCGGCTCGATTGTACTTGAGATTGAGGTCGCCCAGGGTGCCGGTCCCCAGGCGGTCCATCAACGGCTTCGCAAGGTCGTATCTCCCGGCTTTGGCATAGAGGGTCGCCAGCGCGAGGATGACTTCGGGATTGTCGGGATTGAGGTCCAGGCTGCGCCTGTAGGCGTCAGTGGCCTGGTCGGGGTCGCCCGTCTGCTCGTAAACGCCCCCGAGGTTGGCGTAGGCCCGCCAGCCCGACGGGTTGACCTGGATCTCCTTGCGGAAAGACTCAATGGCCTCGGCTTGCAGGCCCTCCTGGCGCTGGATCGAGCCCAGCACATTGTAGCAATCCTCGAGATAGGGAGCCAGCCGCAGCGCGGTCTCTACCGCCAGCCGGGCCTCACCGATCTTGCCTTCGCTGAGATAGATCATGGCCAGGGCGCGGTGGGGAGCGGCGAAGTCAGGCCAGACTTCGGCGGCCTTGACGAGCAGGCCCTCGGCCTGCCGGTTGTCGCCTTCCCGCATCCTTATCAGCCCGAGCTGCTCGTAGGCCTCGCCCCACCTGGGATTGACGCCCAACGCCCTGTCGTAGTAGGCGGCGGCCTGTGTGTCGTCGCCAATGGATGCGTAGACCTTGCCCAGGGCGCAGTAGGACTGCGCGAAGTCGGGTAGCCTCATGCCGGCGAGGTTGAGGTTGACCACCAGGGCCGTGACTGTGAGGCAGCAGGCCAGGATCGCGACCCGGGCGATTGCCCGCCTCCGGACCAGGGTGACCAGGCAGGAAACCGTCCCTCCGGCGAAGATCGCAATCGGCGGAACCGCCGGCAGCCTGTACCTGTCGCAGACGAAGAAGGCGACCGTGCCCACGAAGCAGGTGAGTAAGAGCCCGTAGAGGAAGTACAGCCGCTTGGCCTGGGGCCAGAAGACAAACAGCGCCACCAGGGCCAGGGGGGCGACGGTGCCGAAGGTGACCAGCGGGTTGCGCAGCACCCAGGAGTAGAGCTTCATGAAATTGAAGTCCTGGTTGTTGGGGAACTCCCTGGACCCCCAGAACAGGGCGATCTTCTTCAGGGTCAGTCCCAGCCACTCCTCAGGCCGGCCCCTAATGAAAGCCAGGCCCCTGGCCGTCCAGTAGTCCGAGATCTCGTTGTAGCCCGGCTGCCTTCCCATGGCCTCGCGCGGTATGGCGATCATGTCGTTGTAGCCGCCCCACCAGTCCTTTCTCACCTCCGGGCTGGTGGCGCTCCATCCGGTAGCGGTGGGGTTGTTGCCCAGATAGAAGTTGATGCCGCCCTGCCAGACCAGGGGCACGAACTCGCCCGATGCGACGTAGTTGTGCACGGCGACCGGGGCCAGAGGAATCGCCAGCCCGGCCGCGACCACCAGCGCCGCCGCCAGTCTGCGCCGCGCGAAGAGCGCCGCGCCCGCCACGGCCACCGGCAGGAAGATCGCCAGATTGGGCCTGGTTATCAGGGCAGCCCCAAGGGCCAATCCGGCGCCAAACCAGATATAGAGCCTCTGGCGCTGCCTCGCCGCCTCCAGCAGCGCGAGGCCCGTCATCGACAGCAGGATGAAGAGATTCTCGGTCAAGAGCTCGCCGTCGAAGTAGACCAGCGCCGGGTACAGGGCGCAGGCCAGCCCCGCTACCGCGCCAGCGAGCAGCCCGAAGTACCGTCGTGCCAGGCTGAACGTGAGAACGCACGTCAGCCCGCCCAGGACAAACTGGACCAACCTGGGCACCAGGTAGGACCCCTTGGAAACCAGATAGACCAGCGCCAGGGAATACGGGTACAGCGGCGCTCTGAAGAAGGGTTCACCCCGCGCGGCCTTCCCGGCAAGTATCTCCCGGGCCCAGGTATCGTGGTAGGAGGCGTCCATTATGGGATGATCGAAGAAGGGGAGACCCTTGACCTGGGCCAGGTAGATCAGCCTGACCGCCACTGCAAGCATGAATATGCAGCAGCTCCAGACGCAAGTCCTCCGGATCCCGGATGTTCTTGGCAAGCCCGACGCCTCTCATCAGACGGTATGTGACGACAGCATTATGCAATGCCGCGGGTGGCCCTGTCAAGGCGGCTGGTCCCGCCATCAATAAACTCTAAAGGCACAACCGGGGCCTTCCGATACTGATCGAGGAGTGCTTATTGCGAACTGTGTGCATCACAGGGAAGACATCATGCGTGGAAGGGGGTGAGCCGTAGGCAATCATTCAGGGCGTCACTTTTGCTTCGGAACTGCGCCGATGTTCCGAAGACCGTCTCAAGAGAAGGAGGCATGGAGATGAGGCTTCACACTATTATGGCACTGGCGCTGGTGTTGGTCATTGCCACGTCCGCCTTCGGTATGCAGAAGAAGGCCTTCCAGATTAGGGAAGACTTCGGCACCGAACCGCTGTACGACTGCTGGATGCATTACTACTACTACATTCCTTGCCCGACCTCTTCCTGGTTCTGGTCATACTACGGCTGGGATCCGGGCGCGGTTGTCGGCGAGTTCTTTGTGGTAGGGGACAACAGCATGGGCAAGGCAAGCAACTACGCCTGCGACCCAATGATGGCTCACACCGTCGAGCAGATTCGCGTCCTTGACTTCGCCGGCTACGGCACGCTGTATCCGGGGCTCTTCACAGTCAACTT
>JBAQHK010000061.1:0-4282 GCA_049288275.1 bacterium
CCAACAAGGGAATCCTCGAGACCGTGGACGCCCTGGAGGAGAAGATCGTGGCGACCCAGGTCACCATGCTCGGCCGGGCGGTGCACTCCCAGGAGCACTGGCAGTACCTGCGCGAGCTGGCCTTCAAGTACCCCGTGAGCGCGATCATGTGCTGCGTCAGGCGCATCAACGCCAAGTGGATGGTTGTGCCCGCCTGGGACAGCGAAGTCGCCGCGATCCTCCGCTAGAAACTGGGGACACTATACTAGTTTCCAGCAGTCGCCTTGTCTCATCCTTCGCTTCACCCGGTTCTTCTTCGTCCACCAAGTTGTTTTGAGCTTCCTCCAAGCCCTGCGGCAAGGTATCGTTGAGGTATCATGTCGATTCGGGTGCCGGTTTCGCTGGTTGCACTCATGCTGATCGGACTGGTCGCCGCGGTGGGGGCGGGGGAGTCCAGGGCCCTCAGCGATCTCAACTTCGGCGGCAAGATCGGTCTGAGCGTTGCTCAGCAGCAGGGGATAGAGGAGCGCGACATGGAATACACCGTTGCCAGCGGCTGGCGACGGGGTTTTGCCGCTTCCGCCTTCATCTGCTTCCCGGTCACGGCGCGCTTCGGGTTGCAGACCGAGGTCGGTTACGCTCAGAAAGGGTCCCGCCAGGACATCGGCGTGGACACCCTCGACCTCCATACGGTGCTTCACGTGACCTACAACATGGATTACCTGGAAGTCATGAACCTGATGAGATTCGCCTGGCTGAAGAGCGATTGCTTCGAGTTCTACTCGCTCGCCGGTACTGGGTTCGGTCTCAAGATGACGGACCGCTACCGGCTTAGGGGTGTGGTGACAGACGGCGAGCAGGTGGTTCCCCTGTGGGCAGACTCCGACATGTCGGAGGTTGACCTCTTCGACTACTCGCTGGTCTACGGTACCGGTCTGGCCTTGCCCCTCTGGGGGCGCACGGTCCTGGTGGAGTACCGTTTCACCCTGGGCTGGAACACGCTCGGTATGCCGACCTATGCCTACGTGCAGGTGGGTGATGAATCGGCCCCAGTAAAGCACGAGCCGGTGCCGCTCAAGAACCAGAACCATCTAGTACTCGTAGGCATTACTTTCTGATGGTTGACTTCCGATCTCGGGTCTTTGAGACGTTTCCGGTGAGTCATCGAATAGGAGCGATCACATGAGAGCTTTGAGGGCTGAATCTTCGTGGTTCGACGGGGTTTGCGCGGTCCGCGCGGTTGCCGGCTGCCTGATCGTCATCGCAGCGGGCTTGACTTCGGATGCTCAGGCCTCTGAGTACTGGAACGACCTGCGGCGGAGCGCCCTCTTGCCGGACAGCACAATCACCGTAAGGATTGAGAGCCCGGCCGTCCCGGGCGCGGAGAACAGCATCATCTACTCGGCCGGCGGCGTGGTGGAGCAAGCGATGGTGGTGGTGCTCGACGGGCCCTCGACGCTGGAAGCCACGGTGCCGGGGCCGGTCACGGCCTCGCGCTACTATGGCTTCCGGCTCCTACAGGATGGGGAGCTCGACTTCGTGCCGGTCCGTATTGCCGACGGCGTGGCCCCTGGGCCCGGCGATCTCACCCGCGTGGCCGAGGATGCTTCGGGAGACAATCTCTATCCCACCTACGTCAATCTCGATCTTGTGGACTGCCACGTGAGTTTCTCAGGCGAGCGGCTCTATGCGAGCCTCACCAACGCCGGGGGCGGGTTTCCGGTCTCGAGCGGGCTTACCTTCTTCGGGTACCTCCTGGGTGTGGCGAACCCGGCACAGAGCGATCCCGACACTGTTTTCGCACTCATGCAGACCTTCAATCAGCCTGGCATTATCGAGCCGGGCCTCTACAAGATCACCGGAACCGGCATGAGCAATCTCCACAGGATAGGGGAGGTCGTGACCCAGGAGTATCCGACGCTCAACACCCTGATGATCTCCTGCGATCTGGCCGACCTCATGGCCGATCCCTATTTCATGTCGTGGTACGATCCGGCCGACCCGGCAATCGGTGTCGCCGGTTTCAGTCAGCGCATAACCTTGCTGGGTGGTGCGAGCGAGGCCGACAGGACGCCGGGCGGTGACTGCTACCTGCGGGAGTTTCCGGTGGCCCCCGAGACCAACGCGACGCCCCAGCTGTCAGGCTTTGATCTTGTGGGCGCGGGAGCGGGCGCTCAGGCCGAGATAATCTACTCGGACGCCAACGGCAACTGCCCCGTGTTGGCCGAGGTCGTCTTCGACGATACCCTCACCTATGCCATGTATCCGCAGAGCCTGGACTACGGCTCGGCGGTTGCCTACCGGACGGAGGCAGGCATCGCGCCTCTGGCCGCCGACTCCTGGACCCACGCCCTTGTGCGCTTCAGTGATGACTTGGCCCACTGGGCGGAGTACGTACCTGCCGCCAACGGCGTGCCGGGCGGGCCTGGCTACGACGACGGTGGGGACGGGTCGACGGAGTCGGGTGCGATGCGGGTCTCGATCGCGCCGAGCCCCTTCGTGGCAGGCTCGTCAGCCGGGACTTCGATCGAGCTGGTCGCTGCGGCTCCCGGAGGGGTTCGCGTGCGGATCTACGACGGCTGCGGGGCACTGGTGCGCAGCCTCGGCTGCGATGCGACCGCGCCCGGTCCTGCTCGAGTCGAGTGGGACGGACGGGACGGCCGGGGATTCACCGTTAGGCCTGGCATATACTTCTGCAGGGTTGAAGCCGGCGGCCGTGCCCGCAACCTCAAGATCGTCGCGGTGAAGTAGCCTGATGCGCCTGCGGGCTGGTCATGTTGCGGAAATTGGGGACACTATACTAGTTTCCGGCAGTCGCCTTATCTCATCCCGGCCAGGGCTCCGCTGATGCGGGCTACTGCCTGTTCGAGTTTATCCATTGACGTGGCGTAAGAGAGCCTGATGCAACGGTCGTTGCCGAAGGCCCCGCCGGGC
Source organism: bacterium (assembly GCA_049288275.1). Taxonomy (GTDB): domain Bacteria; phylum Arandabacterota; class Arandabacteria; order Arandabacterales; family Arandabacteraceae; genus JBAQHK01. The sequence goes on from JBAQHK010000061.1 coordinate 2,914, forward strand.
ACCACGGCGACGTGGGCCTCGTCCATCAAGTACTCGGCAAGCGCGGTGGAGTCTGTGATCTTGGGATTGGCGGCTGCGGCCTTCCCGTAGTAGGCCGACACGTTGGGGAAGACGTAAAACGCCCCCTGGGGCTCGACGAGCGTGACTCCCGCGAGCCGCCTCATCGCCGCGACCATGAAGTTGCGGCGCTTCTCGAACTCCACCACCATCCGGGCAACCTCATCCTGCGGCCCGCGCAGGGCCTCGATCGCCGCCATCTGGGAGACCGAGCTAGCGTTGGAGGTGCTGTGGCTCTGGACCTTGTTCATCGCGGCGATGATATCCTTGGGCCCCGCGGCGTAGCCCAGGCGCCAGCCGGTCATCGCGTGGGACTTGGAGACTCCATTGATGAGGACCGTGCGATCCTTGACGGCCTTGCCGAGGGAGGCGACGCTCACAAACCGGAACCCGTCGTAGACCAGCTTCTCATAGATTTCGTCGGCCACTATCACCAGGCCGGCCCCGGCGGCGACGGCGCAGATCGCCTCGATCTCCTCGCCGGAGTAGGCTGCGCCCGTGGGATTCGAGGGGCTGTTGATGATGACGGCCTTGGTCCTGGGGGTGATCGCGGCTTTCACGGCGTCGGGCTTGAGCCTGAACCCGTCCGCCTCGAGGGCCTCAAGAACGACCGCTTTCCCGCCGGCCAGCGCCACCTGGTGAGGGTAGGAAACCCAGTAGGGAGCAGGCACGATCACCTCCTCGCCCTCGTTCAGGATCGCCATGAAGACGTTGTAGAGGCTGTGCTTGGCTCCCGAGGAGACTATGATCTCCTCAGGCTTGTAGTTCACCCCGTTGTCGCGCGCGAGCTTCTCGGCGATGGCCTGCTTGAGATCGGGAAGACCCGGGCTCGGCGTGTATCTGGTGATGTTCCGGTCGATCGCTCGCTTGCCGGCCGCCTTGACGTTCTCGGGTGTGGGGAAGTCCGGCTCGCCAACGCTCAGGTCGATTACATCAATCCCTTGGGCGGCCAGTTCCTTGGCCTTGGCGCTTATGCGCAGAGTCTCGGAGGCCCCTATCGAGGCTATGCGCCTGGAGATCATTGATCCGGATTCGTCAACCATAGATCGAGATTATAGCCAGCCGGGCGCGCAGAATCAACTGCAACCGGTGCGGTGCACGGATTGGCTGGCGCCGGGTTCACCGCCCGCCCGATTCGTGGTATGCTTCGACGGCTGGCGCTGACCAGGGAAGATCCGACCCGAGTCGAGAAGGGAGCCGGGCAGATGAGCCAAGCCTATGAGGTCATGCAAGTGCTGCTCAATCGCAAGTCAGTCCGGGCTTACGACAGGCGGCCGATCGGCGACGAAGCCAAGGCCGCGATCCTCCGGGC